>DASWAW010000161.1:0-2993 GCA_036390955.1 Arthrobacter sp. | reverse complement strand
GCCTCCGGCGAGCGCAGCCAGCCCCGGAACTCCAGCACCACTGACTGGGGCCCCTCCGCCACGATGTGCACCGAACCGTCGCTGTTGTTCCTGACCGTGCCGGTCAGCCCCAGTTCCTCGGCCCGGCGCACCGTCCAGTAGCGGAACCCGACGGCCTGCACCACGCCGTCCACCCGCGCCGTCAGCCGGACCCACTCGCCGGATTCACCCCTCGGAAACTCAGCCATGCTCCCAATGTAGCGCCCCTTCAGCAGACCTCCGCCAGAGGAAAAGTGCGCTGTCCACATAGGGACCTTTGCCCCTTACCCCCATGGGCCGCGGCGGGAAAGATGGTCAGGTGCGCTGCGGGGACGTGTCGAGAAAACGGCATGGCACATCGAAGTGCCCTACCCATCCCGCGGCGCTGCATTGCCCGAAAGGACAAAAAGATGGCAGGACAATTCGAGATCTTTACGGACGCTGAGGACAACGTCCGTTTCCGGCTCCTCGGCGCCGACGGTACGGTTTTGGCGATTTCCAAGGCTTTTGATGACAAGCGGTCCGCCGCGGACGGCATCATGGCAGTCCGCGAGTGCGCCGGCACAGGCCTGATCAAGGAGGCCCACACCAACGCATGGGGCGGCACAGGCCGCACCAGGGCAGGCCTGCCGACGCCGTCGCACCGCCGGCACCGGCACATCCCCGCCGTCTAAGCGGCGGGACGGTACGACCCCGGGCGGGCAGCCCGGCACATCGGGAGCCGCAATGGACGAAGCAAGGGTCCACATCAGCGGCTTCCGGATGGACTTCGGCGACACCACCGTGGTCCGCGACCTCTCCTTCGACGTGCACGCCGGCGAGACCTTCGGTTTCCTCGGCAGCAACGGCTCGGGCAAGACCACCACCATCAGGGCCCTGCTGGGCATCTACGAGCCCACGGCCGGAACCCTCCACATCAACGGCCGGGACTTCAAACCCGAGCACGGCGACCGGCTGGGCTACCTTCCCGAAGAGCGCGGGCTCTACAAGAAGGAAAAGGTCATCGACATCATGACCTACTTCGGCCGGCTCAAAGGGATGGAACGGCGCACCGCAAAGCAATGGTCACTCGCGTACCTGGACCGGGTGGCGCTAGCGGACCGTGCGTCCGCCGTGCTGGACAAGCTCTCCAGCGGACAGCAGCAGAAAGTCCAGCTCGGGGTCACCATCATGAACAATCCCGAGCTGCTGATCCTGGACGAACCCACGAAGGGCTTCGACCCCGTCAACCGGCGCCTGCTGATGGACATCATCGCCGAGCAGAAGCAGGGCGGCGCCACCGTCGTCATGGTGACCCACCAGATGGAGGAGGTGGAGCGGCTCTGCGACCGCGTCATCCTGCTCAAGGACGGCACCGCGGAAGCCTACGGGACGATCGACGAGGTGCAGAACAAGTACGGCGGCCGCATCATCCGGATCCGGCACAGCGGCCCCCTCCCCCGCTCGCCCCACTATGAGGTGATGCTCGAGGAGACCAACTACTCCGAGCTCTCCATCACCGACGCCACCGACGAGGCCGCCATCCTCAAGGACCTGGTCGACGCGGGCGTGACCGTCCGGAGCTTCACCACCACCAAAATCTCGCTCGAGGACATTTTCATCCGCGTCTACGGCGACCAGAACAAGCCCGCCACCGGAACTTCCGCCCCGGGCGCCGCCCCCGGCCCCGCACTCTCCCGGCCGCGGGAAGGGGTGTGATCCGGTGGCGCAGCACAACCTCGGCACGGTCCTCAGCTTCGAGTTCATCCGCACCGTGACCAAAGGCCGGTTCTGGATCGGCACCCTGTCTGTCCCGATCATCATTGCCGTGGTCTTCGGGCTGATCTTCCTCAGCAACACCACCACGGACACCGCCGCCGCGGCCCAGAAAAGCGCCCAGTTCAGCATCTCCTACACCGACGCCTCCGGGCTGATCACCGCCCAGGACGCCGCAGTCTTCGGGGCCACCGCCGCGGTCTCCCCCGACGCCGGGATCCAGGCCGTGCAGTCCGGCACCGTGGACGCCCACTTCGACTACCCGGCCCACCCCGAAACGACGGCCGTTCGCGTCTATGGTGCGGACCAGGGGATCTTCCAGAACGGCAAGTACGCCGCCGTCGCGCAGGCCATGCTGACACACGCCGTCGAGCAGAGGATCGGTTCACCGCAGCTGTCGGCGCTGGCGGCCGGGAAGGTGCAGGTCGAGACGGTCACCTATGACGGCACCAAGGAATCCGGCGGCCTGGGCTCGGTGATTCCGCCGCTGTTCTTCCTGGTCATCTTCTACGGGCTGATCGTGCTGCTGGCCGGGCAGATGCTGAACTCCACGCTGGAGGAGAAGGAGAACCGCGTCACGGAGATGATCCTGACCACCCTGAAGCCGACGACGCTCATCGCGGGCAAGGTCATCGCGCTGTTCGCGATCGGTCTGGTGCAGATGCTCGTGTTCCTCTCACCCATCGTGGTCGCCCGGCTGTTCTTCCCCGAGGAGCTCAGCCTCACAACCCTGGACCTGCCGCCGTTGATCCTGGACCCGGTCCGGATGACCATTGGCCTGCTGATCCTGGTCGGCGGCTTCGCCCTGTTCACCACCACCCTCGTGGCCATCGGCGCCGTCATGCCGACTGCCAAGGAGGCCGGCAACTTCATGGGCGTGATGATGGCGCTGATCTTTGTCCCCTTCTACGCCGTGGCCCTGGTCATCTCGGACCCGCAGTCCGTGATCGTGCAGATCTTCACGTTCTTCCCGTTCTCGGCCCCGGTGACCGCCCTGCTGCGCAACGGCTTCGGCTCCCTGAGTGTGCCCGAGGCCGGAATCGTGATCGTGATCCTCTTCGTGGGCGCGGCCGTGATGCTCCGCCTGGCCGTGCGGCTCTTCCAGTACGGCTCCATCTCCTACACCTCGAAGGTCAACATCCGGACCGCGCTGCGTGCCGGGTCCCGGCACCCCGCCGCTGATGAGCCTCCGACGACGGCGGCGGGCTGAAGGCGGCGGG
>DASWAW010000160.1:0-5225 GCA_036390955.1 Arthrobacter sp. | reverse complement strand
CTGCGTGACCGTGGCGACATAGTTGATCCACACGCCGCCGGGGGCCAGGACGGTGGCGACGGCGTCGAGGCATTCCCACGGCGCGAGCATGTCCAGGACCACGCGGTCCACGGAGCCGGGCTCCTCGGTGCGGACCACTTCCTCCTGGAAATCCCCGATGGAGATCTGCCAGGCGGGGTGCGGTCCGCCGAAGATCGTTTCGACATTGCCGCGGGCGATGTCCGCGAATTCTTCCCGGCGTTCAAAGGAGTGCAGGTACCCGTTGTCCCCCACCGCACGGAGCAGCGAGATGGACAGTGCTCCCGAGCCCACGCCGGCCTCAACGACGCGGGCGCCGGGGAAGATGTCGGCCATGGTGACGATCTGGCCGGCGTCCTTGGGGTAGACGACGGCCGCGCCGCGGGGCATCGAGAGCACGAAGTCCGAGAGCAGCGGGCGCAGCGTCTGGTACTGCTGGCCGACGTTGTTGACCACCACGGAACCGTCCGGCTTGCCGATGATCTCGTCGTGGTTCAGGAAGCCGCGGTGGGTGTGGAAGGCGCCGCCGACTTCGAGGCTGATCGTGTTCATGCGTCCGCGCTCGTCGGTGAGCTGGACGCGCTCACCCTCGCGGAACGGTCCGCGGCGGCGTGCTGCGCCGACGGGGGCGGCGGCGGCGCGTGCCGTGCTGCCCGCCGGTGCGGCAGTGTGGATTGCTGCGCTGCCGGCTGTTGCGGCGTCGTCCGGGCTGGTGCTGGCGGCGGTGTCGCTGCTCATGAAGATGTTCCTCGCTCCTGTAAAGCTGGGTGGCCGCGCATGTTGCCCGCGGTCTGGCTGCTGATGCCCGGGGCCTTGCACCCGGGGCCGGAAAATACACGGCCGGCAGGTAACTCTACCGGTTTTGGCCGAACATCCGCTTGCCGGCCCCGGCGCCCTTGCCGGTGAGGGCGCCCAGGACGGCGGATTGCCGCAGCAGTCCGGTGACCGTTCCGTCGCGGTCCACGACGGCGTACTCCAGCCCGTCGAGCTGGGCCAGGTACTGGATGAGTTCCTGTCCCCTGGACCATTCGGGCACGTAGGCGCCGGCGCCGAGGGCGTAGGAGACGGCCGTGACCGGTGTCGAGGCGGCGGCGGCCGCTGGCACCGCGGCGACGGCCCCGGCGTCGACGACGGCGGCCGGACGGCCGTCCTGGCGGAAGAGCACGACGGCGGGTCCTGCACCGGTGGCGGGATTCGGCGCCAGGGCCAGCACGTCCGCCACGGTGGCTGATTCCGGCAGGCCCACCGCGGGCTCGGCCAGGGCTCCGGCCTCCACAAGCGGCAGCCGGCCCCGCAGCTGGGCCTGCCTGATCGAGGCGCTGGCGCCCATCCAGAGGAAGCTGCAGACGAGGAGGGTGATAAGCATCAGCGAGGTGTCCGGCAGGCCGCCGCTGAGCAGGGGCAGGGCCACAAACCAGGCCACCAGGGCGATCACGATGATCCGGCCGCCCCAGCCGGCGGCGATGGTGCCCTTTTCCTGGCTTCCGGTGAGCTTCCAGACGGCGGACTCCACGAGCCGGCCGCCGTCCAGCGGGAGCCCGGGCAGGACGTTGAAGATGCCGATGAGCAGGTTGGCCCAGACGAAGATGTTGGCGAGGATGCCCGCGACCCCGGTCAGGTCTCCGGCGGTCAGCAGGAGCCAGCCGCCGGCCGCCAGGACAAAGTTCGCCGCTGGGCCCGCCAGCGCGACAAGGACGGAACGGCCGGGAGAGGCGGTGAAGCTCTCAAACTGGGTGTGGCCGCCCCAGAGGTTGAGGACGATCTTTTCGCTGGGCCAGCGGTAGATCTTGGCGGTCAGCGCGTGCGCCAGCTCATGCACCAGGACGGAGATCAGCAGCAGCACCGCGTAGGCGAACGCCACGAAGTAGGCGCCGATGCCCAGGTACGGGTTGTTCGCCTGCAGCACCGGGCCGTAAACGATCACCGTGAACGCGGCGATGATGAACCACGAGTAGGCGAGGATCACCGGGATGCCGGCGATGCGGCCCAGCGGGATGCCCTCTTTGCGGTCCTGCTTCCGGGGACCCTGGCCGCTGCGGGTGTCGGTGTCAGTCATGGACCGTCACCGTAGCCGCGCCGCGTTCCCGCCGGCTGTCGATGCCGGCGCCGGGGCCGCTGCCCACACCGCTGTCCACACCGAAGGTTGCGTCCGGGAACTCCTGGCGCAACGCGACGAGCTCTTCCAGATCGGCCACGGTCCGCCCCGCCAGGGTGTCCCACATGGCGTGGCGCGGGTTGTGCGGCAGCGGCATGATGTGCGGAATGGCGACGGTCAGCACACCGGAGGCGAGGGCGGCCGCCACGCCCGGCACGGAATCCTCCAGCGCTATGCAGTGCTGCAGCCCGAGTTCCGGGTCCTGCTCCTGCAGCAGCTCCACAGCCTTGAGGTAGGCCTCGGGGTGCGGCTTGCCCCGGGTGACGGTGTCGCCCGTGACCAGGAACTCGAAGTAGGGCTTGGGCAGGCTGGCCACGATCTCCCGGGCCAGCGGGGCCTCGGACATGGTCACAAGGGCACAGCGGACGCCTGCAGTGTGGAGCTCGTCCAGCAGTTCACGGGCGCCTGGCCGCCAGGGCACGGACGTGCGGACCTGGCGGATGACATGGGCCGTCAGGATGTCGATGATCTCCCGGCGCTCCAGCAAGACGCCGGCCTCCTGCAGGATGCCGGCGGAGAAGACCAGCGACTGGCCCACCAGCTGCATGGCCTTCTCGTGGGACCAGTGCCCGCCGTGCGCGGCAACCAGGGCATGTTCGGCCTCTATCCAGTACGGCTCGGTGTCGACGATGGTGCCGTCCATGTCCCAGAGCGCGGCTCTAAGGAGGGGCTGGGGAGCTGGGGGATGCATGCTTTCCAGTCTACGGGGCGGCCCTGTGAGGGGGCTGATACTACGCCTACGGCGAATATCACCGGCGAGTCAGTGATTCCCGGCGCTTCATTCCCTGCCGGGGCCGGGTCCTTGGACGTAGGGTGAAGAGATGAATAGCTTCGAGGTAGACCCCGCGGCAACGGGCGACGTGCCCGAGCCGGAACGGCTGCTGCAGCCCGTCCCCGAGGGCCGGCGCATCACTGTGATGCTTGCCGCCTTCGAAGGCTGGAACGACGCCGGGGAGGCCGCGAGCGATGCCCTGCGCTACCTCAACAAGCTCTGGGGCGGCAAGAAGGTCGGTTCGGTCGACGCCGACGAGTACTACGACTTCCAGTTCACCCGGCCCACGATCCGCCGCACCGCCACGGGTGAGCGGAAGATTAAGTGGCCATCCACCCGCATTTTCAAAGCCAGTGTTCCCGGCTCCAACGTGGACGTCATCTTCGTCCAGGGCACGGAGCCATCCTACAAGTGGCGGGCCTACACCGCCGAACTGCTGGTCCATGCGGAGGCGCTTCACGTGGACTACGTGATCCTGGTCGGCGCCCTCCTCGCCGACGTGCCGCACAGCCGGCCGATTCCGGTGAGCACGTCCACGGACGATCCCGCGCTGCGGGAACGGATGGACCTTGAGGCCTCGCAGTATGAGGGTCCAGTGGGCATCGTCGGGGTCCTCGCCGAGGTGGCGCTGCTGGCCGGGCTGCCCACGGTCTCGCTGTGGGCCGCCGTGCCGCACTATGTGGCCCAGGCGCCCTCCCCCAAGGCCCAGCTCGCACTGCTGCACCGGATCGAGGAGCTCCTGCAGGTTCCGCTTGACACCCAGGACCTCGTCGAGGAGTCCGACGCCTGGGAGCGTGGCGTCGATGAGCTGGCCACCGAAGACCCCGAAATAGCGGCGTATGTGCGCCAGCTCGAGGAAGCGAAGGACACCGCCGACCTCCCCGAGGCCAGCGGCGAATCCATCGCCCGGGAATTCGAGCGCTACCTCAAGCGCCGCGGCAAGGACAAGCCCTGACGTCCGGCTCCCGGAGGTAGGGCGCCTAGAGCTCCACGCCGAGCAGCGCGTTGACGGCGTCGCTTACCAGGGCTGCGTCCGTCGGGGATGCGGCACCACCGGCCGCGAGTGCCTCCTTGGCCCAGTCGTCGATGGCGGCGACGGCCCCGGGGGCGTTCAGGTCGTTCGAGAGTTCGGCCCGCAGCCGGGACACCAGCCCCGCAGCGGAGCCTTCCGGGGCTGCGGCGAGGGCTGCCCGCCAGGTGCGGAGCCGTTCCTTGGCCGCGGCGAACCCGGCCGCGGTCCAGGACCAGTCACTGCGGTAGTGGTGGGCCAGGATGGCCAGCCGGATCGCGGCCGGCTCCTCGCCTTCGGCCCGGAGCCTGGACACCAGGACCAGGTTGCCCTTTGACTTGCTCATCTTTTCGCCGTCGAGTCCCACCATGCCGGCGTGTGCGAAGTGGTGTGCCAGCGGCACCCCGGACAGGGAGTAGGCATGCCCGGCACCCATTTCGTGGTGCGGGAAAATCAGGTCCGAGCCGCCGCCCTGCACGGTGAACGGGGCGGGCAGGTACTTCTGGGCGATGACGGTGCATTCGATGTGCCAGCCCGGCCGGCCTTCCCCGAGCTCGCCGCCTGGCCAGCTCGGTTCGCCCTCGCGGGCAACCCGCCAGAGCAGCGGATCCAGCGCCTGGCGTTTGCCGGCCCGGCCCGGATCGCCGCCGCGCTCGGCGAAGAGCTCCAGCATCTCGGCATCGGACAGTCCGGAGATGGCGCCAAGCGTCCAGGCGTCCGTGGCGTCGGCGGAGTGCTTGCCGGCAGCTTCGACGTCGTAATAGACATCGCCGTCGGGCTCACCGGCACCGCCGGCCACTCGGTAGGCCAGGCCCCGCTGCACGAGCCGCTCAATGGCGGGAACTATCAGGGGAATGGCTTCCACGGCGCCGACATAGTGGTCCGGGGCCAGGACGTTGAGCGCTGCCATATCTGTCTGGAAGAGCTCGATCTGGCTGGCGGCGAGATCGCGCCAGTCCACGCCGGTCGCCGTCGCGCGCTCCAGCAGGGGGTCGTCGACGTCGGTGACGTTCTGCACGTAGGCGACCTGCTGTCGGCCGTCGCGCCAGGCACGGTTGAGCAGGTCGAACGCGACGTAACTGGCCGCGTGGCCCATATGGGTGGCGTCATACGGGGTGATGCCGCAGACATACATTGACTGTTCGCCTGCTGCCCCGAGGGTGACGACGCTGCCTTTGGCGGTGTCGAAGAGGCGGAGGGCAGGCATGCTGCCGGGGAGCTGGGGAACGGGGCGGGAGATCCAAGACTTCACAGCCCAAGCCTAGTGCTAG
>DASWAW010000159.1:0-1644 GCA_036390955.1 Arthrobacter sp. | reverse complement strand
GGGGGGCACCCGCCGCGCAAATCGCCGGGGTGCCCCCCCGTTCCTCGTTACTCCCCTTCCGTCAGCAGATGCGTCTTCGCCAGGTCCACCCATTCGTCGCCGCCCAGGACCCGCGCGATCCCCTCCAGCGGCACACCGCCGTCCTGGAGGACCGGCCCCAGGCTTTCCCCGTGGAGCGGATGGAGGTTATCGAGAGCGCTTTCCATCCAGGCCTTGGCCAACTTCCCCGAGAGGAGATTCCGGGCGTTCGACGCGACCTTGGAGGATTTCACCTTCAACAGCCAGCCCTTTCCATACGGATCCTGGCGCAGGATCTCGGGGGACCGGAGAACCTCGCGGTTTACCTCGACGACCTCGCCGGCCACCGGCGACAGCATCGGGATGCGCTGGGAATCGACCACGAGGCTCCATGCCTTTTCCCCCTGCGCCAGCCGGGAACCCACGGCGGGCAGCTCGACGGCATCCACCTTCCCGATGAGCTTCTGGGCGAAGTCGTCCAGCCCGACGACGCCGATGGAGCCCGGCTCCGGACGGAGCCAGCCGTGCCCCTGGTGGTAGAAGAGCCCCTCGGGGACCCGGAACCGGGTGACGTTCTCCGGCGCGATCCTCGCGGCCGCCCGCGTCTCGCGGGGCTGGTACATGTAGCGGCAGAAGAGCACGAAGACCGCGAAGAACGAGATAACGATCAGATACTCGACCCCCTTCATGGCATAGATGTCTACAAAGCTGATGCCTTCCATGATCCCACCTCCATGTCTTCCGCGGTTTTTTCCTTCACCACTTCATGCGCCTCGCCGAACACGGTATTCGACGTCATCGAAAATACTTCCGGATCGCGATCTGCAGGATCTCTCCGTCCATGCTCTCCATGATTCCCTCGACGTGAATTCCTCCGTCCGGCAGGGTGGCCCCCACCTCCGCGGGCACCGCCCGGTGCAGGGACAGGAACTCGGTGAAACTCCTGGCTTCCCTTTCCAGCCACGCGGCGGCTTCCGCGCCGATCCGGAGCTTCTTCAGGTTCTGGGAGAGGTTGGATGGACGGATCATGAACGCCCACCCCTTCTCATAGGGCTCCTTCCGCGCCGCCGCCGGGTCGACGTTGATCCGTTCGTTCACCGCGCAGACGACACCGTCGACGGGAGACACGAACTCGATCCGCTTGCCCCCCTGGAGGGCGGTGAACGCCGGCTCGCCCTGGCGAAGCGTCGCCCCGTCCGGGGGAAGCTCGAACCGGTCGACCCTCCCGAGGATTCCCTGGGCGAATCCGTCCAGCCCCACCTGAACGGCGCCCGTGGAGTCGAGCTTCGCCCAGGTGTGGCCGCTGTGGACAAACAGGCCGCCTGGCAGCTCCTGCGCCGTCTGCGAAGGGAACAGCGCGGCCGGCTCCCGGACTGCCGCCCGGGCTTCCGCCGCCGCCTTTTTCCTCCGATTGAGGATCACATCTACGGCGACACATCCAAGAATTGTGAGCAGGAAGAGAAGGGCTACCATGGCGCACCTCCCGGCACTTACCCCAGAAATTGACTGACGATCTTTCCCCATTGCGCGTCGTTCAACCGGCTGCCGATATCCTTGTGCGCCTCCCCGCCGTCCGTCGCCATCATCCCCAGATCGGAGGAGAACACCCTCTGCAGCCGTTCGACC
>DASWAW010000158.1:0-5849 GCA_036390955.1 Arthrobacter sp. | reverse complement strand
GTTTGTAGCCTAGGGACACCGGCAACGCCGTTCCTCCAGGACCGGCGTTGCTTCGGGGCTATAGCTCAG
Organism: Arthrobacter sp.; assembly: GCA_036390955.1. Classification (GTDB taxonomy): domain Bacteria; phylum Actinomycetota; class Actinomycetes; order Actinomycetales; family Micrococcaceae; genus Arthrobacter. The sequence goes on along the minus strand of DASWAW010000158.1, from coordinate 5,780 downwards.
TTGGTAGAGCGCTTCGTTCGCATCGAAGAGGTCAGGAGTTCGAATCTCCTTAGCTCCACAAATTGCAGGGGTCTCTGAACCCTTGAGGGGCATGGTTCGGCACCTCAATAACACACTGCCCGGAACCTGTCCCACTGAGGGCCACGCAGTCCCGTGTCGAGCGCCGTGCGTGGTGAGGGCCGGAATCGACTCTCTTTTGTATGCGGTTGGGCGGCGAACCGTGCGTGCTGCACTCGCGGCAGCCGGACGGCTATGATCTGCGCATGGTGACGGTCAGCAGACCGCCGCCGCGTACTGCTCATTCATCCATTGGGGGACACCGTGAAGACTCTGCCTGACGCTATCCGAACCACTTTGAGCGCCGCCGCACTGGTCGGACTCCTGGCCGCCACGGCGTGCGGCACTCCGGCGACATCCAGCAGCCAGGCAGGACCGAGTACATCGTCGGGCACCTCGCCGTCCGCAACGGCGTCCGCATCCGGTTCAGCAGCACCGTCGACCACTGCGCCCGTCTCGGCACCTGCAGCCTCCGCGCCTGTTGCGGCGCCCCCGGCGAAGCAGACCTACACGTTCCCGGACGGCCACATCTCCTTTTCCTACCCGGCCGGCTGGACCGTCAAGACCAAGCCGGGCCCGGCACTCAATCCGGACGCGCAGAAGAATTCCTTCGACGCGGCCATCACGGATCAGTCCGGCCAGGAAGTGGCCCGCGTCCTCAGTGGCATGTACGGTGATGGCGCTGCCGGTCCGGCTAAGCGGACGGTCCTGGATCACGCACCCGTGCCCGCAATCAATGACGTGCGGGGGGAGGCCGCCGAGTTCGGCTTCGCCTACGACGAGTACCCCGGGAACACGAGCCCCGCGTACTACTTCATGGACGTCCGGCGGGCCTCCGAGTTCCTGGCCGCTGTCGATTCCTCGGGGTCCAACCAGGTGCAGCTCCCGAACGGAATCCTGACGGCAAGTGTCATCTTCGGCGATTCACCCACCCAGCAGACTTTCGCTTCGCCCGACGCAGCGAAGGCCTGGATGGGCACCGAACAATATGCTCAGCTGAAGGCCCTGCTGCTCAGCCTGAAGTACAGCTAGGGAACGGGAAGTCGCGGGCGCAGGAGGGGTCGTGAAGGGATCCTCGGCAGCGCCCCACTGGCATGGGCCTCAGCAGGCGCCGCCGCGCTCGTCCTGGTCTTCCTGGGTCTGGGTCAAACGTTGGCGTCCTGTCCTGTTCCAACGGCTTCTCACACTGTTGGCCACGCGGGTATCGGCATGTATCGTTGACTATCGTTGTATGTCGTTCACAGAGGAGAGCATGATGCGCAATTCATACCCGGCAGGCGGATTCCGCGGCAACAACGTCGACGGCATGTGGCAGGCCGTTGAGGAGTTGCGTTCAAGGTTTGAGAAGCGCTCGGGAACCCGGGCGGGTCGGGGCGAGGTGCGGTCGGCGGTGCTGGCACTGCTCGCGGAGCGTCCGATGCACGGCTACCAGATCATCCGTGAAATCGAGGAGCGCAGCGGTGGCAGCTGGAAGCCCAGCGCCGGCTCTGTCTACCCGACGCTGCAGCTGCTGGCCGACGAGGGGTTCATCAGTGCCGAGGAATCCAACGGCCGCAAGATCTACTCCCTGACCGAAGCAGGCCGGGAGGATGTAGCCGGTGCCGATGCGTCAGCGCCATGGGAGTCAACAGGCCCGGCGTCGGGCACCGGGTTCGCGGCGCTGCCCAAGGCGGGCGTCGAGCTCGCGCAGGCCGCGTCCCAGGTGGGCCGCACCGGCACGCGGGAGCAGGTGCAGGAGGCCGTGGCGGTGCTCGACGACGCACGTCGTCGGCTGTACTCGATCCTCGCCCGGGACTGACGCGGGTGACGTCGGTTCGTCGGGACCGGGCGGATACGGTACCCGGCGCAGGGAACACCCGTGCCCGTTACCGTCGCATCCTGCGCTTCGCCGCCTGGCATCTCGCGGTGACCTGGTGGTATGAGCTGTTCCTCCCTCGCATCGGGCTGGTCAGGATTTCCGGGCGCACCAGGGCGAAGAGGATGCGGCTCTTCGCGCAGCGCTTCCACGTGCTAGCGGTGGACCTTGGCGGGTTGATGATCAAGGTCGGCCAGTTCCTGTCCTCCAGGCTCGACGTGCTTCCGCCCGAGATCACCAAGGAACTTGAGGGACTGCAGGACGAGGTGCCCCCGGTTTCGTTCTCCGCGATCCGTCGCCTTGCCGAGGCCGAGCTGGGCGCGCCGCTGGAGAAGATGTTCGCCTCGGTCGAGGAGACGCCGATCGCAGCCGCGTCCCTCGGCCAGGCGCACCGGGCGAGGCTTCTTCCGGGCGATGCCGCCGACACCGGGCTCGACGCCGTGGTGATGAAGGTGCAGCGACCGGGCATCGACGCCATCGTCGACGTCGATCTGGCGGCGCTGCGCAAAGTGGGCGGCTGGCTCAGCCACGTGCGCCTGGTGTCCGATCGTGCCGACATGCGCGCCCTGGTTGAGGAGTTTGCGCAGATCAGTCTTGAGGAGATCGACTACCGGCGTGAGGCGGCGAATTTGGTGCGGTTCGCTGATGATTTCGCCGACGACGACCGGGTGAGTGTGCCCGATGTCGTCTGGGAGCGGAGTACCCGGCGCGTGCTGACCCTCGAAGATGTCACGGCGATCAAGATCACGGACGCGGAGGCGCTTCTCGCGGCGGGCATCGATCCGGCTCAGGTTGCCCCGGTGTTCGCCTCGGTCATGTTCGACCAGATGTTCACGAACGGCTTTTTTCACGCTGATCCGCACCCGGGCAATATCTTCGTCACCCGGGCTACCGATTCGTCCACAGAGCGCCCGTGGAAGCTGACGTTCATCGACTTCGGCATGATGGGCGAGGTTCCGGCGAGTACGCGCAGCGGCCTGCGGAAGCTACTCATCGCGGCTGCCTCGCGTGACGGCAAGGGGTTGATGGCCGCGATCAGGGACGTGGGGGTGTTGGTGCCCTCGGCCGACACGGTCGAGCTTGAGCGGGCGTTGACGCACCTCTTCGCCCGGTTTGGCGGGATGGGCTTCGCCGAGCTTCGCGAGGTGGACCCCCGGGAGTTCCGCGATTTTGCCGTGGAGTTCGGTGACGTGGTTCGCTCGTTGCCGTTCCAGTTGCCGGAAAACTTCCTGCTCATCATCCGGGCGATGTCACTGACGTCGGGCGTGTGCAGCTCGCTGGACGCCCGGTTCAATTTATGGGACTCGGTCGAACCCTATGCGGCGCAGCTGCTGCGCCATGAGCGCGGCAACATCGTGCAGGACGTGGCTCAGCAGGCCTTCGATGCCGCCGGGATGGCCCTGGGATTGCCGAAACGGCTGGAGGGACTGCTGACCCGGATCGAGGACGGGACACTGTCGATTGCCAACCCGCGCCTCGAACGGCAGGTGGGACGGCTCGACCGCACGGCGCAGCGATCGGCATCCGCAGTGATATTCGGCGCCCTGCTCATCGCCGGTTCCGTGGTCCGGGCGGACGATACGGTGCTCGGCAGCGTGCTGATGATCGCGTCGGTGGTTCCGCTGCTGCACGGGCTGTGGGCGGGCCGCAGCGGCCTCTGAGTGAATGGCCATCAAGCACTTGCCGCCCCGCGGCGGAGCGCCCCGGCCGCCCGGCCCGATATCCTGTCCAGTGAGACGAGGAGAATCATGACCACCCTGAAAGAACGCCTGCATGCCGACGTCGTCGGCCACATGAAGGACCGCAACAAGGTTGCACTCACCACGGTGCGCAACGTCCTGGGCGAAATCGAGACCCGCGAGAAGTCCGGCAAGACTCCGATCGTGCTGGACGACGCCCAGGTGACGTCCCTGCTGCAAAAGGAAGCCGCCAAACGCCGCGACACCGCCCGCATCTACACAGAGGCGGGGGAGTCCGAGCGGGCCGCAGCGGAGATCGCCGAAGCCGAAATTATCGAGGCGTACCTGCCGAAGGCCCTGACCGCAGCCGAGGTGGAGGCGATCGTCGATGAGGTCATCGGTGCCCTCACGGCCGATGGCACCGAGCTGACCATGCGGCAGCTGGGCGCGGTGATGAAACCGGTGACCGCCAAGGTCGCCGGACGCTTCGACGGCAAGGCAGTCAGCGAGATCGTGCGGAGCCGCATCCCGCAGTGACGCAGTCTGGCCCGCCCGGGAATGCAGAACCCCGGCCCCGGCCACGGTGGCGGATGGCTGCCAGCGCCCGCCTGTATCCTGAGAAGGTGCGTCAAATGGCAGTATCCGCCATTATCAAGCGCGGTTCGTGACCGGACAACCGTCCGGAACCCTGGACCGTTTCCCTGGGCGTCGCGGAATCCCGCCGCAAACGTCAGTCTCCGATCCGCCCCTCGGACTCTGGGATTGGAACTCTTATCGCAACCGCCGTACCGGACAGCCCCCTGGCAATCCCGACGACCGCCCCCGCGTCCGCGCAGGCCGCCGCAATGGATGAGCCGGCCGTTGTGACGTGGGCGGAGGGCGGCGAAAGCAGGACGGCCCAATGGCGGTCGGCCAACGGAAGGCCCGCACCCGCGCGCGTTGAAGTGGTCTCGGACTCCCTCACGGCCGATGAGGCGAACCGGATGGCCTCCCAGGGCATCGCGATGCTGTGGCAGGGCGACTTCCACAACGCGCGGCAGATCCTCAATGCCCTGGACCGGCGGGTGGGCACCGGGAAGAAAAAGGCCGCCGACACCCCGGCCGATGAGTTCTACCGGCACCGCCAGTCCCGCTCGCACCGGGCGCGCATTCTCGGCCTGCTGCTGATTCCGCTTGATCCCGGCCCGGTGGTGCCCCTGCGGCGCTCCCCGGATATCCAGGCTGCCGCCGCGGAAGCGTACGGGGAAATCAGCGAACCGTCCGTGGTGTCCCTCCACGAGCTGGTCGGGGCAATAGGCGCCCACGAGTGGCGGCGGAACGGCGTGTACGTCGAGGCCTTGCAGGGCCGCATCCATCCGCACTACGGCACGTTCTTCCCGACCCGCAGCGAGTACGTTGATCTGCTGGCCGCTGCCCCGCTGCCCTCTGAAGTGCTGGCGTTCGACGTCGGCACCGGCACCGGGGTGCTTGCCGCCGTTCTCGCCCGCCGCGGCGTCCACCGCGTGGTGGCGACGGACAATGAACCCCGCGCCATTGCCTGCGCCGCCGAGAATTTCCGGAATCTGGGCGTCCAGGACTGTGCGGAGGCCCTCCTGACCGATATGTTCCCGGCCGGCCGGGCACCGCTCATCGTGTGCAACCCGCCCTGGATACCGGCCACGCCGCATTCCTCCCTGGACAGTGCCGTCTACGACCCCGGCAGCCGGATGCTGTTCCGATTCCTGAACGAGCTCACCGACCATCTGGAGCCGGGCGGTGAGGGCTGGCTCATCCTCTCGGACCTGGCCGAGCACCTGGGCCTGCGGTCCCGTGACCAGCTCCTGGGTGCGATCGAGGCGGCCGGGCTGAAGGTGCTGGAACGGTTCGACACCAAGCCGACCCACCCCAAAGCATCCGACCGCAACGATCCACTGTTCCAGGCCCGCGCGGCCGAGGTCACCTCGCTGTGGCGGCTCGCCCCCCGTTAGTGCCGCGCTCCGCCACACGCGCCAATGCCGTTCTGAACCCTTCATCGAAAGAGAAACACCCATGAGCCTGATCCGGCTGCAAGATGTCAGCGTGCGCTTCGACAACACCCAGATTCTCCGGGAGGCGTACTTCCGCCTCGAGGCCGGGGACCGGGTGGGCCTGATCGGCAAGAACGGCTCCGGCAAGACGACCATCCTCAAGCTCGTCCTGGACCAGGTGAC
>DASWAW010000157.1:0-11076 GCA_036390955.1 Arthrobacter sp. | reverse complement strand
GCCGATTGCCTAACTCTGCCGCGGCGTGGGGATAACTCGCAGCAACGTCCGGCAGAGACGGGGAAACCACTTTTGACCCGCTGTTCTCCAGGGGTCTTGGGGTGAAGCCGCACGGCCCGCCATGATCGGGCCAGCGTGCGGCCGGGTGCCTCCCATCCGAATCCGACAGCTCACCTCGCAGGCATTGGGAGAGGCTTCTTTAATGACTTTTAGCAATACCCGTGCGCCCAAACACGCCGACCTTCGCAGCAAACGCCGCACCGCCGGCACCATCGGCCGCCAGGCCGCAGTCCTCGTCGCCGCTTCCGGAATGGTGCTTAGCGGCGCCATGGCCGCAAACGCCGCCGAAGCACCGGCCGAGCGCGACTCCGCCCCGGCGTCGACCGTCGACGTCCAGGGCCAGGTCTCCGCGCCGGTCCTGGCGGATTCCGCCGTCCAGATCACTTTCGAGCGCCCTGCCGTTGCGACTGCCCCGGCTCCCGTGGTTGAGGCGCCCCAGCCCGTAGCCGCTCCGAAGGCCGCCGCAGCACCGGCCCCGGCAGCCGCTGCCAAGGCGACCGTCAAGGTTCAGGCCGCCCCCGCCCCCGCCGCTGCTCCGGCTCTTGCCCCGGCAGCCGGTGGAGTCAACGCCACCCTGCTGGCCGTAGCGTATGGCCAGGTCGGCATCACCCAGGACTGCACCGCCATGGTGGAGAAGGCCCTCAACGCTGCCGGCATCCCCGTCGGTGACATCGGTCCGAGGGCCTTCCTGAACTACGGCACGGTCGTGGCCAACCCCCTGCCCGGGGACATCATCGTCCAGTCCGGCCACGTGGCCATCTACGCCGGCAACGGCCAGGCCATCAGCGGCGGCATGAACGGCGTCAACGCCACCATGGCGCACCCGCTGTCCTGGCTCACCGCCACCGGTCCCGTGACGTTCGTCCGCGCCGGCTAGCAGCTCCGCCTACAGCGCACAGCAGGCCGGTCGATCGGTTGCCTCTTGGGGCAGCGGATCACCGGCCTTCTGCGTGCCCGGCGGCCGGCTCCACTGCATACCGCAGCAACACCACGCCGTTGCCGAAGGTGCGGCTCTCCAGCAGCCGCAGCGGCGTCATCGCCCCGGTCTCCTGGAACAGGGGGTTGCCCCGCCCGATCAGGACCGGGTGCACATAGATCCGGTACTCGTCGATCAGCCCGAGCCGCCTGAAAGACGCTGCCAGATTGGCGCCGCCCAGCGCCAGATCACCGCCGGGCTCTTCCTTGAGCCTCGTGACCTCCCCGGCGACGACGTCGCGCACCACCTCGGTATTCCAGCCGGCCGACGCCAGGGTCCGGGAGTAGACGATCTTCGGCATGTCCCGCCAGATCCCCGCGAACTCGGCCATCGGCGCGGGGGCCGAGGGGTCCTGGTCCACCGTCGGCCAGAATCCGGCCATCAGTTCATAGGTGACGCGGCCGTCCAGGAAAGCGCCCATGGTCCGGAGTTCGTTGTTGAAGTGGCGGTGCAGTTCATCATCGACCCGGTGCCAGTCCAGATCCTGATCCGGACCCTCGAAGTATCCGTCGAGGGATACCTGCATCATAAAAATGACCTTGCGCATGACGGGCTCCTTCGGTTCGCTGCAGGCAGGGAGTCCCAGCGTACGCCGCGCACTCCAGCCGCGGCAGGGGCCGGGATGGCACGACGCCGGGCGGCAGCATCTTGCCGGAACACCCCACCCGCCGCCGGCGAAACTGCCGGGCAGGGCTGTACCGGCAGTATCTTGCCGAAAGCGGGGAAGCGCGTCACGATTAGGGGAGTGGATGCTGCAACCGGCAACATCCTGCCGAATGGAGCAGTGTCCGGCGAAGGGGGAGTCCAATGAGCGACGTGCTGTCGATTGGGGCCAGCATCCGCAGCGCCCGCAAGGACGCCGGGATCACACAGGAGGACCTGGCCCACCTCGCCGGGGTCTCGGTGCGCACCGTGCGGGCCATCGAGACCGGGACGGGCAACCCGTCGCTGCAGGCCGTGGTGGCCGTGAGCGGTGTCCTGGGCCTGCGGCTGGCAGCGCGCTGATGCCCGCGGGGCTGCAGGACCTGAAGTTCGTCCGGGCGGCGGACGTGTACAAGGGCGGGACCCTTGCCGGGCACCTCAGCAGGACCGGCTTCGGCGGGGTCCGGTTCAGCTACACCTCGGAGTACCTCGCCGGCGGGGGGCCGGCCGTTGCGTTCTCCCTGCCGCTGTCCTCGGCAGCCTTGGAGACCCCGGGGGGTGCGCTTCCGGCGTTCTTCGCCGGGCTGCTTCCCGAGGGGCACCGTCTCACCGTCCTGAAAATCGCGACCAAAACCAGCTTTGCCGATGAACTGACCCTACTGCTGGCCGTGGGGGCTGATGTCCCCGGGGACGTCCAGGTGGTCCCGGCAGGTGAGGTCCCGGTGGAACCGCCCACCCTTGCCGATACCTCCCGGCCGGAGATGCTGGACTTCTCCGTCCTGGTCAACACCGTGGATCTGCACGGGCTGCCCGGCGTGCAGCGCAAGACCAGCGCCTCGATGCTGACGACGCCACTGGCGGTCAGGGGCCACCGCTACCTGCTCAAACTGGACCCGCCGGAACATCCCCACCTCGTGGAGAACGAGGCCGTGCACCTGCGGGCTGCCCGGGCACTGAAGATTCCGGTGGCCAAATGCACGGTCATCCAGGACCGGAACGGGCTGCGGGGGCTGCTGGTGGAACGGTTCGACCGGGTCAAAGGCCCCGCCGGGACCTGGGTCCGGCTGCCGCTGGAGGACGGGACCCAGGTCCTGGGCCTGCCGCCGGCGTCGAAGTACGCGGTCAGCTCCGAGGACGTGGCAACGGCGCTCGCCGCCACGTGTACCGCTCCGGTGCTTGCGAGCCGCAACCTGTACCTGCAGTTCGTTTTCGCCTGGCTGACCGGCAACGGAGACCTGCACGCCAAGAACCTGGCAGTCCTGGGCAGCCCGCGCGGATTCGTGATGGCCCCTGTCTTCGATGTCCCGTGCACCCTGCTGTACGGGGACGAGACGCTGGCGCTGCCGGTCGCCGGCAAGACGCGCCACCTCAAGGCAAGGCACTGGGCGGAGCTGGCCGGTTCGCTGGGCCTGCCGCAGCGCGCCGCCGCCGCCGCGAACCGGATTGCGCTCGCCGCGGCGGCCGCGGCCCGGCTTGAGGACCTGCCCTTCACGGGTTCCCCGCTGCATGGAGCGCAGCGGGAACTCCGCTTCCGGCGCCGGGAGCTGGAGGGCTGATCCGCGCTCCGGCGGGCGCGGCTCTTGCGCTTGGGCCGTGTCCGGGGCAGAATGGCCAAATTTGAAGCCGCACTGCGGAACTTAACTTTAGAAGGACAAGCATGCCTGCGAACCTGCCTGTGGCGTCGGCCGACGTCGCGCCCCCATCGATGCTCCGGCGATAAGTCCTGATGGATTCCTGGGGTCCCGGCCGGCACTACAGCAGCGGCCGACACACACATGAGTCAACCGGGGGCGCCAAAAGGCGCCTGCTGGGGCTCAGTGGCGGGATCCGGCCGCAGCTCCTGATCGTGCTCGTCCTCGTTCTGGGCCTGGTTTCGGCCGCGACCGTCTACGGCACCATCCAGGCGAAGGGTCCGCTCGGTGCGGCTGCTTCGCCGGCAGCGTCGGCGTCCGCATCGGCGGATGCCGGAGGGGCCGACCGGACTCCGGCCACCGGAGCGACGCCGTCGGCGGTATCCAGCACCCCGACGCCGACGCCGACGCCGACGCCCGCCGCCGCTCCTCCCGCACCCACTGTCGGGCCGGCGCTTGACGCCGAAATCAACGCGGTCATCGCAGCCAACAGCGCCTACCGGCTGGGTGTCGCCCTGATCGACATGCGGGACGGGGCGGTGCACGAGTACGGGGTCAAGACCAAGTTTGTGGCCGCCAGCACCGGGAAGATCCTCGCCGCGGCCGCGTACTACCATCTCGTGGAAACCGGCAAAGCCTCGCTGGCGGCCCGGATGGGGGCGTCCACCGCAGGCCAGCAGATCCGGCAGATGGTCCAGCAAAGCAACAACGATTCGTGGGCGCTGATCCTCGGCGCCGTCGGCCAGAAGGGACTGACCGACTATGCCGCCTCGATCGGCATCCCCTATGACCGGACCGTGAACGCCCTGACCGCGGCCGAGATGGCCAGGACCCTGTCCGAGCTGTACGGCGGCCGGCTGCTGAACCCCGCAAACACCGCGCAGCTGCTGTCCTACATGCAGAAAACCAACTACGAACTGCTGATCCCTGCCGCGGCACCTGCGGGCGTCACCGTCTTCCACAAGTACGGGCTGCTCAACGGCTACATCCACGATGCGAGCATCCTGGTGCAGGGCGATCGGGCCTTCGTTTTGGTCGTCTACACGCTGGGCTCCGACGGGCCGGAGGGGGCCGCCCGGAAGAGCGTCTTCCACCAGCTCACCCGCACCGTCACAGCCGCGCTCTTCTGACGGTCATCAGTTCCCCAAAAGGACACAGAACCGTACCCTGAAGAAGGGAGGTGAATGCCATGAAAGCAGCGCAGGGAGACCGCATCATCATCCGAGGCACCACGGTCGAGTCAGCGGACCGCCACGGGGAAATCCTGGAGGTCAAGGGGGCAGACGGTGCCCCGCCGTATCACGTCAGGTTCGACGACGGCCACGAGACCATACTGTTCCCCGGCGGCGATTTCGTCGTCGAACGCAGCAACAGCGCCTGATCCCGCTAGAAGCTGGAGGAACTGCCGGAGCCGGAGAAGCTGCCGCCGCTGCTGCCGTAGCCGGTGCTGCTGCCGCCTCCGCCACGGGCACTGCTGACACTGCTGACGCCGGTGTTGAAGCCGGAGTTGAAGGTGGGCACGGAGAAGAAGTAATACGCGGGGTAGACCGTGCCCAGGATGCTGGGCTCGTAGGTGCGCCCGTACTTGGCCTTGCTCCCGGCCTGAGCGCTCTCCATCTCCTGGCGCATCAGGGCGGCTTCCTTCTCGTTCTTGGCGAAGCCGTCGATCACGGTATCGGCGTGGTTCTTGAGCAGCTCGGACAGGTGGGTGCGTGCGTCCCGCAGCCGGTCAAGGGCGGTCTCGGGTGTGATGGTCCCGTCCGAGAGTTCCGCGGTCCAGCGCTCGATGTCCCGGTGGCTTTGGTCGCGGAAAGAGCGCAGGGCAGCCGCGGTCGCGGAGTCGCCCGCGGCGTTGCGCCGGCTGAGCATCTGCTCGATCGCCGCCAGATCGGCGCGGAACGGCGCCAGCTGCCTGTCCCAGGCGGGCGCCCACGCGGAGCCCCGGTTGAGCAGGGCGTTGGTGTCAGCGATGACGTCGTCGAGGGCATCCAGCTCGGCGGCGGCGTCCGCGTAGCTCCTGACCAGCTTCAGGTTCGGCCGCCTGCTGAGGTCCCGGGCCGACAGGGCATGGACCTGGTTGGAGAGGCCGGTCGCGGTGTTGTACTTCGACAGGAAGCTCCGGTGCTTCTCCAGCACGGTACTGCCGTAGCGGGAGGCTTCCGGGATGGTGCTGGCATTGAGTTCCGTGACCTGCAGATCCAGACTCACGTTGGAGTAGCTGGCGTCGCCGCGGGCGAGTTCCTTGCGGCTGCCGACCCTTGTCCGCCAGCGCACGATCAGCCACGTCGCCGTGCCTGCGACGGCGGCCGCGACGGCGGTCCACGCGGTGACGAGGAAGGCCGTGGACCGGTACCACGGCTGGTTGATCAGCTCGGCGCCGCGCTGGATCCCGGCGATGGTGCCATCCGTCCACTGGGCATCGCGAAGGAGGTCCTTGGAGGCGTTCTGGATGTCCTCGCGCTGTTCCAGGGAGACCTTCCGGTCCTCACCCATGTACGTCCCGACATGCCGGCCCGTCGGGTCCAGGGCGAAGATAAAGAGCCCGTTGGCCCACTTCTGCCCGTCCTCGCTGATCCACTCCGGATGCTCGGCCCGGGCAAAACGCAGGACCTCTTCGTTGAGGTTGTCCGAGGCCGAGCCGTTGTAGGTGTACACCGCCACCTTGGTGGGCTGGTAGAAGTCAATCGCCCGCACGGCCGGCAGGAGCGTGTTTTGGTCCAGTACGCCGGCGCGGTCCTCCACGACGATGTCGACCGGCGTGACGGCAACCGCCGCCGGCCCCGAGCCCACCAGCCCGATCACCACCAGGACGAGGAGGCCAAGGACTTTCCGCACGAATCTCATTTCCCGAGCGTAGTGCCTGCCGCGGGCAGCGTCGACGGACCCGCGCCGCCCCGCGTCCCGTGATTTCGGCCGGGCCGTCGACGCGCCCGGCGGGTGCGGCGTTGGGGTCGGCGCCCTGGCGGACTCGGTATTCGCCCCGGCGGAGCCGGTATTCGGTATTTGCGCCCATTGCCAGTGCGGCCATTCTTCCGCCGGCGGGTTGTTGGCCGTCGGCTCACGTGGCGTGAGGGCGGCCAGACGGCGGAGAAACCGCAGGTCAGCGCGGAATGGGGCCTAAAGACACGATGACGTACCGCCCAGCCTGTCCCATACTGACGGGATGAGTCCAGAGTCTTCAGAACCCGCGCCGAACGAACCAGGACCGAACGAACCAGGACCAGCAGCAACAGGACCGGCCGCTGCAGAGCCGGCCACCCCGCCGGGAACCGGACCGGCCGCGGCACAGCACCGGCCGGACCGGACCCTGCTGGCCATCCTCGCCGCCATTGCCGTACTGGTGATTGTCGCCCTGGTGGTCGTGTTCACCCGAGGGGAACCTGCGCCGTTGGACGAGTCCACCCCCGCCGGCGTCGTCCAGCGGTATTCCGCCGCCGTGATCTCCGGGGACGAGACGGCCGCTGCCGCCTACCTGACTGACTCCGCCAAGACCCGCTGCAGCAGCGACATGCCACGGACGGGAGCGGACAGTCTCCGCGTCACGCTCGTCTCAACCACCGAGCGGCCGGAGTCCGCGGACGTCTTGGTGCTGATCACTGTCTCCGAGGGCGGCGGACCGTTTGGAAGCGCCGAATACCAGATGGAGGACGCCTTCGATCTGGTCAAGGCGGGGGACAAGTGGCTGATCAACAGGGCTCCCTGGCAGCTCACGGTGTGCCAGAACACGGCGGTGAAGTGATGAGCGCGGCACCCGCCGTGGGCTCGGCCCAGCGGACCGTCCGCCGCCTGATCACCTACCTGCTGCTCTTCGCCCTGGTGGTGATCGCCGCCATCGGTCTCAGCGGTCTCCTGGAACGACTTCTGGTGGCGGGGACCCCACTGGCCACCGCGGATGTTGCCGGGCTGGCGCGCTCTTTGGCGTTCGCCCTGATCGGAGGCCCCCTCGCGGCGGTCCTCTGGTGGGTTGTCTGGCGGCGCCTGGGCGACGAAGCGGAACGGGCGTCAGTCGGCTGGGGCCTGTACCTGGCCGGCGCCTACGTGCTCTCCCTGATCCTGGCGACCAGCAACCTGCTGAGCACGCTGAGCACGCTGATCGGCGGCCGGTCGCTGCAGTGGCGCGCGTCCCTGGCCACCGGGCTGGTGTGGGCGGCCGTCTGGGTCTGGCACCGCTGGATGTGGCGGCATCCCCGCAAGCGGCCCCTGGACCTGTCCGACGTCCCCACGGTGCTCGGCAGCTACATCGGGCTGGTGATGGGAGTCAGCGGCGCAATCGGGGCCCTGTCCGTCCTGCTCGATGCCGCTCTCCGGGGGGCGCTGGCCGCCGGGATGGTGGGCAAGCCCTGGTGGGTTTCCGCACTGCAGTCCCTCGTCTGGGCCGCGGGCGGCGGGCTGGTCTGGTGGTGGCACTGGAAGCACGACGGCGGACGGCTGCTGCGCACCGACCTCGCCAGCGTCGGCCTCATCGCCGTCGGCGTCCTCGGCGCCGGTGTTCTGACCCTCGGCGGTGCCGGAGTCACGGTGTTCGTCCTGCTGCGGCTCGCCTTCGACCGCACCGAACCGATGGAGCAGCTGCTGGAGCCCCTGGCCACGGCGGTCGCCGCCACCGCCATCGGCTCACTCGTCTGGGTGTACCACCGCGGGCTGGCGCGCGGAAGTTCGGAGACCATCCGGCAGGGAAGCCGGCTGGTGACCTCCGGCGTCGCCCTGGTCGCCGCCGCCTCCGGGATCGGCGTGATCGTCAACGCCACCCTCGCCATGGCGGCCACACCCTTTGCGGGATCCGGGACACGCACGCTGCTGCTCGGCGGCATCAGCTCGCTCCTGGTCGGAGGCCCGGTCTGGTGGCTTTCGTGGCAGCCGCTCCAACGGACGCCCGAGCCTAAGACAGGCGCTGCCGGCGATTCCGGACGCTGGCAGAACTCCCGGCGGGTCTACCTGATTGTGGTGTTCGGTCTCAGCGCCGTAGTTGCCGTCATCACCCTCCTGGTGATCGGGTACCGGATGTTCGAGTTTTTCCTGGGCGACCTCTCGGGCGGCAGCGTCGTGGAGAGGATCCGTGCCCCGCTCGGCTTGCTCGTTGCCACGGCCCTCGTGGCCGGCTACCACTTCGCGGTCTGGCGCCACGAACGTTCCGTCAGCGCGGCGGCGGCACCTCCCCGGAAGCGGACCATCGGGCACGTCGTCCTGGTGACCGGCACCGATCCGGCGCCGCTGCACCGGGTCATCGAGGACGTCACCGGGGCCGGCGTGACCGTGTGGCGGCGGGCCGACGCCGGCGCTGGTTCCGGGACCGGTCCGGGGCCCGGTGCTGCGGCTGGTCCCGGAACCGGAACCGGTCCCGCTGCCGACGCCGGGCAGCTGGCAGGCCGGCTGGCGGGCGAACTCGAGGGTGTCACCGGGGCGCGGGTGCTCGTGACGGTCAGCCCGGACGGCAGGATCGAGGTGATTCCGCTGCAGGGCTGACGTGACGGGACGCTGCCCCCGCAGCGGGTCCTTCGCCTTGGCGACCTTCGAACGTGCCCGGTTGGTGCCGGTCAGGCCTTGGTCCGTGATTGTCGTGTCCGGCGTCACTCCCAGAGCGAGGAGGGCGTTTGAATGTACCGTTTAGCCCCCGTCACCGGCGCTCTGCGATGATGTCCGGATGTACGTCAACGTGGACGAGGGCAGCGATCCGGTGCTGATGATTCACGCGGCCGGCGTGAGCGGATGGATGTGGAGACCCCTGCGCGAGCTGCTGGGGCCGACCGTGAAAGCCATCGTCCCCGACCTCCCGGGATTCGGCCGTAGCGCAGCACAGCCGTACATCTCGCATGAAGACACCGTGCAGGGACTCACCGGCGTCATCGAACGCCACGCCCCGCAGGGAGCCCACGTCGTCGGCTTCTCCATGGGAGCCCAGCTCGCGATCCTGCTCGCTTCCGAGCTACCCCACCTTGTGCGGGGCGTCGTCGTGGTCAGCGCCGAAACAAAGCCCGCTCCCTTTCCCGGACCCACGCTCGCACTGCTCAGCCTGGCTGCCCCGCTCGCTCGGCACCGGCGGTTTGCGGCGGCCCAAGCACGCCAGCTCGGTATCCCCAATCAGCTGTTGGACGACTACCTTCACGACAGCACCGCAACCACTCGTGAAACCCTCCTGTCCAGCGTGAGCGAGAACATCCGATTCACGCTGCCCGTGACATGGAGCGACTATCAGGGAGCCGTCGACATACTGGTTGGAGCGAACGAACGAAAACTCATGCACGAATCCGCCGAGCTGACCGCTTCGGCGCTTCCTGGCAGCACTCTCCGCACGGTGCAGGGCGCTGCGCACGACATCCCGTTCAGCCAACCCGGCATTATCGCGTCCACGCTTCACGGCCAGATCACCGGATTCACCGCCTGACCGCGCATTTCCATTGACCATTCACGGACGGATTCAGGAGCGGCAAGGGGTGTCAAAAAGCTCCGCGAAACAGCTGCCACTTACCGCTGCGATTCACATCGGGAGGCGTGTCGTTATTTTGGCATGAGTCGGTGGGCCATATTGTGGCGCGACCGTTTCTGTTCAAGGCTGAGGTCGCCGGGGCGGCGGAATCGCGCTCAGCGCCTCGCCTCGTACCTGGTCAGGACCACGCCGCCGGGAAACGTCCGCGTCTCCACCAGGTTCAGGTTCACCCAGCTGTCCAGCGAGGTGAAGAACGGCGTGCCGCCGCCCACCAGGACCGGATGGGTGGCTAGGGCGTATTCGTCGATCAGCCCTGCCTGCATGGCCGCCCCGGCGAGCGTTGCGCCGCCGATGCTCATCGGGCCGCCGTCCCCGGCCTTGAGCCGGGTGATCTCGGCGATCGCGTCGCCGGTGACCAGGCGGGTGTTCCAGTCGACCTTGTCGATTGTCGAGGAGAACACCACCTTCGGCGTGTCCCGCCAGTTCCTCGCGAACTCGATCTCGGCCGGGGTGGCGTTGGGCTGCTGGTCACCGGTCGGCCAGTAGGAGCTCATGGTCTCCCAGAGCTTGCGGCCGTACAGCGACAGGCTGCTAGCCCGCTCCTGGTCGAGCCACCACTGGAACAGTTCGTCGCTCGGCCCGCCCCAGCCGATGTCGTCGCCGGCCGCGGCGATGTAGCCGTCCAGGGTGAGATTCATGCCGTAGATCAGTTTCCGCACGGCGCCAGCCCTTCCGTCTCGTGTTGGTCGAGGGCGTCATTGAACTCTGTCGTCCCGCATATGATCGGCAGCATCCTCTCCCTCATGGAGCCACCGTAACTGCCCATGATCTGGATGACATAGCCCTTCGGCCCACGTTTCAACTGAGCGCTAAATCCTGGTGTGATCTGTTCTCGTCGCTGCCACGCTGCCAGGTTGATTCCGGGTCGCAGAAGTAGACCTGGTTCCCGGTCTCGGCGGTGAACCGTTAGCCCAGTAAATTCTTACAAGAGCGACAACTCACGACTTGCTAATATGGGGGCACCCCAAGGCAAAGGAGAGCCCCGTGGGCAAGGTGGTCATGTACAGCTCAGTGTCGGTGGACGGCTTCATCGCGGACGAGGACGATGATCCCGGAACGCTGTTCGACTGGTTGTCCAGCGGTGACGTCCCGTTGGACGAGAGCGGCGAGGTGAAGGTGTCGCAGACGTCCTACGACTACATCCGGCCGTACTGGGACCAGATCGGGGCGACAATCGTCGGCCGCCACGTCTTCGACATGACGGACGGCTGGGACGGGAAGCCTCCGGGCGGGGTCGACCACGTGGTCGTCGTGACGCACCGGCCGAAGCCCGAGGGCTGGGA
>DASWAW010000156.1:0-3230 GCA_036390955.1 Arthrobacter sp. | reverse complement strand
CGCCGCTCAATCTACCGTGGAAGCGTGAGAAGAAAACCAATCGAACTGGCAGCTGTGGCAACCGCGGCAGTCCCCGGACTGACCCCGACTGCCGTCAGCTCTGCGCCCGACGATCCGGCAGACTTCGATTCGGCTCTCCTTCTGGATTCCGAGGGGAAGCGCTGGCGGGTCCGTTCGCCGCGCCACCCCGAGGCCAGCGCACGGCTGGAAACGGAATTCCTGGTGCTGCGCGCCTTCGCCCCCGGTATCCGGGCCGAACTTCCCTTCCTGATGCCCACCGTTGCCGGCACCGTCCGGCAGGGCGCGCTGAGCACGTTCGTTTACTCCCATCTGGCCGGCTCCACCCGGTCGGTCGAGGAACTTGGGGCCGCGCCGGCCGCTGTGGCCCGCGAGATCGGTGCGGCTCTCGCCGCCATCCATGACCTGCCCCATTCGCTGGTCAGCAACGCGGATCTGCCCAGCTACACCCCCAACGAGTTCCGCCAGCGCCGCCTCAACGAGCTCGACCAGGCCGCAACCACCGGGAAGATCCCGCCGCTGCTGCTGCGCCGCTGGGAACACGCCCTCGAGGACGTCTCCCTCTGGCGCTTCAACCCGTGTGTGGTCCATGGGGACCTGCACGAGGACAACCTGCTGGTCGACGGCGACCGCGTAACCGCCGTGACCGGCTGGACCGATCTGCGCATCGGCGATCCCGCCGACGATATGGCATGGCTGGTCGCGTCCAACGACCAGGACTTCGTCGACGCCGTACTGGAGCACTACACCTCTGCCCGGCGCGACGTGCCCGA
The DNA here is from genome assembly GCA_036390955.1 of Arthrobacter sp. GTDB lineage: Bacteria > Actinomycetota > Actinomycetes > Actinomycetales > Micrococcaceae > Arthrobacter. The sequence goes on along the minus strand of DASWAW010000156.1, from coordinate 2,439 downwards.
CGCCCATCTGCTCCGGCGTGCCGCACTCTCCGCGGAATTCGCCCTGGCGCAGTACCTCGTCAAGGGCCTCGCCGCCGGGAACCACGACATGATCGACGAGGCCGAGTCCATGCTCACCGCACTCGCCGACGATGTCGCGGAACACGGCGGGCAGCCGATCAGCGTGGAACCACTCCCCCAGCCGACACCCGTTCCCGCCCCTGCGTCCGGTCCTGCCTCCAGCCCGTTCCCGCAGACCACGGGACCGGACAATGCGCCCGTGCCGGCCGTCAGCAAGGTCTCGCTCCTGGCCCCGGACTCGGTCTCCGGACTTTCCGCTGTTCCGAGCGGCGCCGCGATGCCCGCTGTGCAGGTAACGCCGATTCCGCTCGACGCGGTTCAGGACGACACGGCAGGCGGCAGCCTGACACGTGGCGACACTGCAGGTGCCGGCACGGCGGCTGCCGACGACAGCGTGGCCAGCGCTGACCGCACCGGGCCCGCGGGAAACAGGGTTTCGGGTGTCTCCGTCACCGCGATCCCCGACGACGAAGCGGCCGCCGGAGATTCCTCTGGCGCAGACACCTCAACCCAGTCGATCGCCGTCATCCGGGCCGACGCGCAGGGCGCGGCGGACACGACAGCCCCGGCCGACACCGCGGACCAGGCCGGCACTCCGGCCGATGACACCTCCACGACCAACCTCACGGTGGTCGAGGCGAAGTCCCGCTAGCCGGCCCCCAGGGCCGCGGCGACAATCTGCTCGAGCCGTTCCGCCGAGCCCAGATCATGCGGCCGGACCACCTGGTCGTCCGCCACGTAGTAGAACGCGGCCCGGACCTGGTCCACCGGGATGCCCTTTAGCCGGGCCCAGGCCAGCCGGTAAACGGCCAGCTGGACGGCCTTGGTCTTCAGCTGCGCGGCGGACGGCCGGCGGCCGGTCTTCCAGTCCACGAGGTCCCAGCCGCCGTCGGCATCGCGGAAGACGGCGTCGATCCGGCCGCGGACCACAACGTCACCGATCCGGGTCTCCACCGGCACCTCAACGTGGGCCGGGGCGCGGTTGGCCCACTCGGACCGGCGGAAGGTTTCCACCATGGTGTCCAGACCGTAGGCCTCGTCGATGTGGTCATCGGAGCCGGCCGCCTCACCGAGGTCCAGCATCCCGGCGGTGCCGAAGTATTCCTCCACCCAGGCATGGAAAGCGGTGCCTTTGCGGGCCGACATCCCCGGTTCCCGGGGGACGGGACGCCGCAGCCGGGCGACGACGGAGCCGGCGTCATCCTCCAGATCCACCAGCGTGGACGCGGAGATGTGGCCCGGCAGGTGCACGTCCTGCACCGCGGTCCGGCGCGAGCGGCGTTCCAGCAAGGTCGCGGCCTCGTGCGCCCAGCCGGCGGCCGGGCCGCGCAGGGGCCGGGGCTTCCCCGCTGCAGTGCCGCCCGTGTCAGGGCCGGCGCCGGGCCCGGCCGCATTCTTCAGCACGTCGGAGTCCAAGGACTGCAGCACCCGTGCCGCGGCGGACTGCATGGCCGCCCGCCGGCCCGGAACCAGCCGCAGCCGCGCGCCCGTGCGGGGATCGCTTGGCCCCTCCAGCGGGTCATAGGGCCATCCGGCGACCTCAAGTTCCGCGGTCAGCGGGCTCTCCTCCGGGAGTGATTCCTCGTTGACGGACAGCGGGTGGATCCCGGCCGCGCCGTCGGCGGCGAGCACCTCCAGTTCGGCCAGGAAGGGCGACATGCCGGCCAATCCGGCGCGCGAACCCACCCAGGCAGCGCTGGAAACCCAGAGGACGTGTTTGGCCCGGGTGTAGGCCACATAAGCCAGCCGCCGCTCCTCGGCCTCGCCGTGGGTCTGGACCGCGGACTTGAATTCCTTCTCGGCGTCGAGCCAGCCTTTTTGGTCCGGGTGTTCGAGGTCCCATTGCGGCAGGTCCGCGCGGTCCCCGCGCAGCGGCCAGGGCAGTGCGGCGCTGCCGCTGCTCCAGCGCGAATCGCGGCTGCTTGGGAAGGCGCCGGCGTTGAGCCCGGGCACGAACACCACATCCCATTCCAGGCCTTTGGAGGCGTGCACCGTCAGGAGCTGCACGGCCTCGTGGTTCACGTCCGGCGCAGCGGCATCGAGGCCGTTCTCCTCGGCGGCCGCGGCCTCCAGCCAGGCGAGGAAGGCCAGGACGTCCACCCGATGGGAGGTGTGCAGGAACCCGGCGGCGGCGTCCTGGAAGGCGTCCAGGTTTCGGCGGGCCTGATGGATACTGATCCCTGGCCGTGCGGCGACTTCGATGTCGAGAAGCATGGCCCGCTCCACCTCGCCGAGCAAGGTCGTGAGGTCATCGCCCATGTAACCGCGCAGTTGACGGAGTTCCGCTGAGAGCCGGTGGAGCCGTTCCAGCCCCTCGGGGCTGAGCTCGCGGCCGTGCGCCGAGGTCCAGCCGTCGCGCGGCAGCCAGTCGAGGGCTTC
>DASWAW010000155.1:0-1999 GCA_036390955.1 Arthrobacter sp. | reverse complement strand
AATCACCAACCCCGAACAGAGGAACAGATGCAGCTTCAGGTGGCACGAATCGGCAAGCCCCACGGCATCCGCGGCGAAGTGACTGTCCAGGTGCTCACCGACGCGCCCGGCGACCGCTTCGTCCCGGGAACCCAGTTCGTGGTGGAGCCGGCCACCGCCGGTCCGCTGACCATCGTCAGCGCACGCTGGAACAAGGACATCCTGCTGCTCGCCTTCGAGGAGATCGAGACGCGCAACGAGGCGGAGACCCTCCGCGGCGCCAAACTCTTCATCGAAACCGAAGAACTCGACGACAATGACGACGACGAAGGCTGGTACGAGCACGAGCTCGAGGGCCTGGAGGTCCGCGTCGGTGACCAGGTGGTCGGCAAGGTTTCCGGCCTCCACACCCTTCCGGTCCAGGACCTGCTGGTGGTCACCGCGACCGACGGCAAGGAAGTCCTGATCCCTTTCGTGGAGCAGATCGTCCCCGAGGTCAACGTCGGGGAAGGCTATGTGCTGGTCACCCCGCCGCCGGGACTCTTTGAGGTCAACGCCGAGGACGAGCCCAAGTCCGGGGACAAGCCGGCGTCCGCCGGTGCCGCCTCAGAGGATGCCGGCGCCGGAGACAACGCCTAAATGAGGATCGACGTCGTCACCATCTTTCCCGAGTACCTGGCACCGCTGGAACTGTCGCTGATCGGCAAAGCGCGCCAGGACGGGCTGCTGGAGCTTAACGTCCACGACCTCCGGGATTTCACCACGGACCGCCATCGGACCGTGGATGACACCCCGTACGGCGGCGGCGCCGGCATGGTCATGAAACCAGAGCCCTGGGCGCAGGCCCTGGCCGCCGTCGCGGCGGACCGCCCCGCGGACGCGGCGAAACCCGTCCTGATCGTGCCGTCACCGGCGGGGGAGCGGTTCACCCAGGCCACGGCCCACGAACTGGCGGAAGAGGACCGGCTGGTCTTTGCCTGCGGACGCTACGAAGGCATCGACGAGCGCGTGATGGAATGGGCCGCCGGGCATTTTACGGTGCGGCCTGTGAGCCTCGGAGACTATGTCCTCAACGGCGGCGAAGTGGCCGTCCTGGCCATGGTGGAGGCCATCGGCCGCCTGCTGCCCGGGGTCGTCGGCAACCCGGAGTCACTCGTGGAGGAATCGCACGCGGACGGACTGCTGGAGTACCCCGTCTACACGAAGCCTTCGAGCTGGCGGGACCGGGAAGTCCCGGCAGTGCTGCTCAGCGGCAACCACGGCAAGATCGCCCAGTGGCGCCGGCACGAGCAGTACCGGCGCACCGCCGAGCGCCGCCCGGACCTCCTGGAGGCGTTCGACGCCGCCAAGCTGCCCCGCGCTGACCGGACCGCCTTCGCGGACCTCGGGTACGACGTCGTCGACGGCCATCTGGTGCGCCGCGCGGACGCCGGCGGGGATTCCGGCTGAGCGGATTGGCTGGAACGCCCCGGATGTGGCAAAATTGGTCCTTGTGCCTGCTGGGTGCGAACCTGCCACAGGGGGAGCGTCACCAACAGCGCGGCACCCCGGCCCCGCCAAGTCCTGACGGTGCCGGATTCACAAATTTTCGGCGGGAATTTCCGGGCCGCGTTTGCGCCCGGGCTTCACCGCCGTGACCCAACGTGAAGGACCTGTGGCGTTCACCAGGAGTGAATCAATGCATATCCTCGATTCCGTAGATGCAGCCTCGCTGCGCACCGATGTTCCGGTCTTCCGCGCGGGTGACACCCTCAAGGTTCACGTGAACATCATCGAAGGCAAGAACTCCCGTGTCCAGGTCTTCCAGGGCTTCGTCCTGGGCCGCCACGGTGACGGCCTGCGCGAAACCTTCACCATCCGCAAGGTCTCCTTCGGTGTCGGCGTGGAGCGTACCTTCCCGGTGCACTCCCCGATCATCGATAAGATCGAGCTCGTCTCCAAGGGCGACGTGCGCCGCGCCAAGCTGTACTACATGCGCAACCTGCGTGGCAAGGCCGCGAAGATCAAGGAAAAGCGCGAC
>DASWAW010000154.1:0-15038 GCA_036390955.1 Arthrobacter sp. | reverse complement strand
GTGGCCGGGTCCCAGCTCCAGCGGCCGGTGAGACCGTTGACAGCCTCCGGGGCGTAGGGCACGGGCAGATAGGGGCTGGTGAACTGGCCGGTGTTGACGGCGGTGACCACGCGGACTTCCGGGGCGACGGACTCGAGGCCGGATTCCATCCGGCCCGTGCCCAGCCGGCGGGTGTCATTGCGGTCATCCGGGGCCCAGCTGTCGCCGTTGAAGCTGTCCACGGTCACGGAGCGCAGGTACGGGGTGCTGGCGGCGGTCGTGGCAAAGGTGATCCGGCCGTCGCCGGTGGGGCTGCGCAGGCTGTTGCCCAGGCTGATCATCGGGTTGAGCCCCGTGGCCGGCCCGAAGGGGTTCAGCCGCGAGCCCTGCGGGAAGGTCCCCTGGTCAAAGCCCGGGACCACCAGCTGGAGCAGCAGGGTCACGGTCAGGGCCACGGCCCCGGTCAGGGCGCCCCGGCGGAACTGGCCCGGGTTGCGTGCGGTGTCCGCCCCGGTCCGTGCGTCGGGCGCATACCAGTGGCTGCAGCCGAGGATCATAAGGTAGCCCGCGGCGGCAACCGCAAACCCCAGCGCGCCGACACTCTGCGGCTTGATCATGGCGGGAACGATGAGGACGGCGAGTATCCCGAGGCCGCTCGTCGCCGGTAGCGCCAGGGGATAGGCGATGGCATCAATCAGGATCACCAGCAGCCCCAGGACGGCGCAGACCAGCAGGACGATGCCGGCATTGGGAGCCACCGGGGCGCTTTCGGCGAGGACGGTCTCACTGGCACGGCGCAGGTACCGGCCCAGCTGCGTCATGGTGGTGCCGGAGGGAATGAAGCCCATGATGCTCTGCGCACGGAAAAACGTGAAGGTCAGGATCAGCACAAGCGCTGCCAGCGCACCGGCAGCCACGAAGACGCTGCGCCACCGGAGCGCACGGAGCCCTGCCATGGTGAAGGCCACCGTGAGGACGGTGGAGAGGACAGGGGAGTACCACGCCCACCCCCGCAGCACGCCGTTGAGGCCCAGTGCGGCACCGGCGACGGCGAGTGCCACCGCGAGGGCCATCAGCCAGGGCTGCGCCCCGACCTTGGTCCGGGCCTTCTGCCCCGCCGGCAGGGAACCCGGGCCAGGGGCGGCGGAGCCGGCCCCCGCGGCCTGCCCGGACTGGCCGGAGTGGGCACCGGTGCTGCGCTGGGGTGTCAGAGTCATCGCCGGGTCCCTGTTCCGCGCCGCACGTCAGCTGCGGCAGCCAGCGGCGCCGCTCCGCCCTCATCGAAGGCCGTCCACGCTGCGGGCAGCGACGTCGACGGGGAGACGGCCACGGCCCGCCAGCCGCCGAGCCGGAGGGCCTCGAGCACGTCGTCGAGTTCGCGGGCCCGTTCCGTGATGACCAGGGCAAACGCGTTGGCGGCCAAACCGGCCGCCGGGGCCAGCGCCCGGGCCTCCGCCGGCGTGAGGTTTCCGAGGATCGCGAGCACGGGTCCCCGCATCCGGTGGGCGGACAGCTTGTCCATCAGCCGGTCGTCGAAGGGCTGCGGCCCGGCCTCCCCGCCGGAGGGGAGCCGGCCCGGGGGCCGGGGGGAAACCGGCGGCTTTGCGTCCCGCCGGCCGTGGTGGGGCCCGCTCAGCTGGATCGCCGCCAGGCTCTCGGCGACGGACTGCAGCCCGGATGCGCCGACGTACTCTTCGGACTCCGGCTCGGGGGCGGACGGTGAATGCTGGAACGCGGGATCGCCGGCGGCGTCGAGAAAACGCAGCGCGTAGTTGCGCTCGGCGAGGTGCGCGGCGATGGACATCGCGGCCGTCACCGCCCACTCGAAGGTGTCGCTGGTCAGGGGCTCGTGGCTGTCCGGGCCGGGGGAGCCGCGGTGAGCGTTTCCGCGGGGGTCCGTCCCGCGTGCGCTGCCGCCGAACGGGTGGTGGGCGGCGAGTGCGTTCGAACCGGCAGCGAAGGCACCGCGGGTGAAGGCCGAATACCGCTGGTCCAGGATGATGGTCGCCTCCGGGGTGGTGACGGACTCCTCCTGGCGGACCATCAGCTCCCCGTGCCGTGCCGTCGCAGCCCAGTGCACGCGGCGCATGGGGTCCCCGTGACGGTATTCCCGGGTCATGACGTCGTCGTCGCTGGGGTTGGCCCGGATGCGTGTCGCGGTGACACCGTCGTGCCCCCGGGCACCGGCCAGCCCGGTGGCGGGAAGCTCGAGCGCGGCGGGCGTCACGGTGAGGATGTCGCCGTCGTCGATGGCGTGGCGGTGCAGGGACAGCCCGAAGGGGTCGCTGAACTCAGCCGTGACCGGCCCGATCAGGAACTGCCCGCGTTTTCCGGACCGCAGGTGGTATTCGTAGCGGCTGGTCCCGCCCGCGGCCGAGCGCGCCGGGAAACGGAACACCGGGGATTCCCCGAAACGCGCGGGCAGTCGCTCCTCCATGAGCGCATGGCCGGAGCCGGTTCCGGTCCGGGCGACGGCCAGCCGGACCGTCGTCGTCGCCGCCGTTTCGACGCTGGCGGGGCTGAACTCCCGGTAGACCTGGAAATTCGGCTTCAGCACGCGGGTTCCGGCCAGTGAGAGCAGTGGCAGGACAAGCAGCAGGATAGCCAGCGCCAACAGGTCCCGGCGCCCCATCACCTGGGCCGCCAGCAGGAAGACCGCGCCCGCACCGAGCAGACCCCAGCCGCGGCTCGTAAAGATATGGCTCGGGAACCGCGCGGTCAGTGCCATGGCCGGGCCGCTTAGCGGCGATTCGGCAGTGGGGCGGCCGGAGCGGCGGCCTTGTCACGTCCGCCGCGGCCGGCCGGTGCGGGCGCCGCCGCCATGTCCTGGCTGACCGGGATCTTCGCCAGGACGGCACGGATAACGCTCTGGGCCGTCTCGCCCATGCTCGCGGCCTTGCGGTCCAGGATGATCCGGTGCGCCAGAACGGATTCCGCCACGCTGGCGACGTCATCCGGCAGCACAAAGTCGCGGCCTTCCAGGGCCGCGGTGGCTTTGGCCGCGCGCAGCAGCTGCAGCATCGACCGGGGGCTGGCGCCGAGCCGCAGCATCCCGCTTTCCCGCGTCGCGCGTCCCAGCGACACGGTGTATTCCTTGATCGACTGGGAGACGTAGACCTGCCGCACTGTGGCGATCATGGAGGCGACCTCGCCTGCGGTGACGACGGCGGTGACCCGGGTCAGCGGCGACGTCGACTGGTGCGTTTCCAGCATTTCCATCTCGGCGTCCTTGTCCGGATAGCCCATGGAGATCCGCGCCATAAAACGGTCCCGCTGCGCCTCCGGGAGCGGGTAGGTCCCCTCCATCTCGATGGGGTTCTGCGTGGCCACCACCATAAACGGCTCGTCGAGTTTGTAGGATTTGCCGTCCACGGTGACCTGGTGCTCCTCCATGCACTCCAGCAGGGCTGACTGCGTCTTGGCCGAGGCGCGGTTGATTTCGTCTCCGATGACAATGTTGGCGAACACCGCACCGGGCCGGAATTCAAAGGACCGCGACGCCTGGTTGTAGATGGACACTCCGGTGACATCGGAGGGGAGCAAATCAGGGGTGAACTGGATGCGGCTCACCGAACAGTCGATGGTCCGGGCCAGCGTCTTCGCGAGCAGGGTCTTGCCGACCCCGGGGACATCCTCGAGCAGCAGATGGCCCTGGGCCAACAGCACGGTCAGAGCCAGCTTGGCAGCTTCGGCTTTGCCATCGATCACGGTGTTGATGGCCGTCAGGATGCGCTCGCTCGCGGAACGGAACTCCTCGGCGTTCATGGCCGCGGGCGGCTGGGCAGGGCGGCGGGCCACCGGGAGTCCGGCCGCGGGGGATTCTTCCCGGAGGCTCTGGCCTTCCGGGAGTGCTTCGTCTAAGGAGATGCGGTGGTAGTCCATCGGTAGCCTCTCAGCCCTGGTGGGTTCCCGACCTTCCGTGGTCCTACAGCCGGTGTTTATATCAGAGTACTAACACAACTGCCGGGCCTGACAGAGAGTTCCCGGGGAAATCTGGGTCAAACTGCGCGCCCGGAGATAGTTCGGGCAGGTTAAATCAGGGGCCCGGCTCGTCCGGGGCCCCGTTAAGGTTGAAGGATGATCAGTCCCCGTACTCCCGTCCCGTTCCGTGCGCCCGGCAGCGATGGCACCGGCCGGCAGGGTTACCCGCCGGCCCCGGAACCGCTTCCGGTGCCCGTCATGGACAACCACACCCATCTCGATTTCCCCAGTGAGGACCTGAAGGTCAGCATCGGCGACGCCCTTGATGCCGCCGAGGCCGTGGGGGTCCAGGGCGCCGTGCAGGTCGGTTGCGACCTCGAATCGTCCAGGTTCACGGTGCAGGCGGTGGAACTGGATCCGCGGCTCCTGGGTGCGGTCGCCCTCCACCCCAATGACGCGCCGGCATACGCCGCCCGCGGCGAACTGGATGGCGCCCTGGCCGAGATCGAGGCACTCGCAGCGCACCCGCGGATCCGGGCCATCGGCGAAACGGGCCTGGATTTCTTCCGCACCGAGGGTGCCGGGCTGGCCCATCAGCGCTACTCCTTCCGGCGCCACATCGATATTGCCAAACGCCTGGGGCTGACGCTGCAAATCCATGACCGTGACGCCCACGACGACGTCGTGCAGGTGCTGCGGGAGGAAGGCGCCCCGGAGCGGGTGGTTTTCCACTGTTTCTCCGGCGGGGAGGAGCTGGCCCGGATCTGCAACAGCGAGGGCTGGTACATGTCCTTCGCCGGGACCCTGACCTTCAAGAACGCCGCCAACCTCCGCGCCGCCCTGGCCATAGCGGAGCCGACCCGGATCCTCGTCGAGACCGATGCGCCGTTCCTGACCCCGCACCCGCACCGGGGCCGTCCCAACGCGAGCTATATGGTCCCGTATACGGTCCGGGCGATGGCCGAATTGACTGGGTGGGAGCTCTCGGAACTGTGTTCCCGAATTGCCGGAAATACGGTGCAGGCATACGGCTCCTGGGGCTGATGTGACGGAAACATACATCGCCGAATAGATACTTCGTATGCATGTTTTGTTGTCTGCTTTATAACGCTCCGGTTACAGTGGACAACTATTAGCCGGGGTCGGGGAAGGCCTTCGGATAATTTCACTCCTGCAGGGCGCGCATTGTGGCCAACGAACCACGGGCGCGCTCTCGTTTGTGATTATGGCAGTGCACACAGCTGACGCTGACACCAGGCACCCTGCGGGTGCCGCCTTCGGGCTGTCTGCGGCGGGTGGGACTGTGCACTTTTCCCCGTGCCCGGATGGTCCAAGAGATACGGGCAATCGTGGTCAAGTTCTTTACATCGGATGGCAAGGTCAGCGTCGTCAAAGTCGGCACGCAGTTCGTGGTGCTCATGGCACTTGTGCTCGGACTCGTTGCCTTCGTCGGCAACAACAAGACAGTTACCCTCAACGTCGACGGCAAAGTGAGTTCCGTCCAGACGTTCGGCGGCACCGTCGGCCAGGTCGTCAAGGGCGCCAACCTCGAGCTCCAGTCCTCCGACAGGGTCACACCCGCCGCGGACTCCCATGTACAGGACGGGTCCGTCATCAACGTCAACCTCGCCAAGGCCGTCAAGGTCAGCCTGGACGGCGCGGAACGGACCATCAACACCACCTCACCCACCGTCGAGGGCCTCGTGACGGAACTCGGCGTCGCCGGTTCCTCCGAGCTGTCCGTTCCGAAGGACGCGCAGCTCGCGGTCTCCGGTTCCTTCGTTTCCATCTCGACGCCGAAGAGCGTGAGCATCGTCGCTGACGGCAAGGCCGCCAAGACCACGACGACGGCCGCCAGCGTCTCCACCCTCCTCGCCGACGCGGGCATCACGCTCGGTGCCGGCGACCGGCTCTCGCAGCCGGGCAACGCGCCGGTCGTCAACGACATGGTGATCAAGGTTTCCCGCGTCGATGCCAGCAAGACCGCCGAGGCCACCGAAGCCGTGCCGTTCGAAACCCTCACCACCGAGGACGCCGGCATGCCCAAGGGTGAGAAAAAGGTGACCCAGGCAGGCGTCGCAGGCACCCTGAACAAAAGCTTCAAGCTGGTCCTCGTCGACGGCCGCGAAGCCTCCCGCACCCTGGTGTCCCAGTCCGTGAGCACCCAGCCGGTCACCGAAAAGGTCACCGTCGGCACCAAGCCCAAGCCCGTCGCCCAGGCCGCCGGCGCCAACACCGGCGCCGGAGCCCCGGCCATGATGAACGAAGCCATGTGGAACAAGATCGCGCAGTGCGAGTCCACCGGCAACTGGTCCATCAACAACGGCAACGGCTACTACGGCGGACTGCAGTTCGACATCCGGACCTGGCTCGGAGCCGGCGGCGGCGCGTACGCCCCGAACGCCAGCCTGGCCACCAAGGCCCAGCAGATTGACATCGCCAACCGCGTCTACGCACAGCGCGGCCTGCAGCCCTGGGGCTGCGGGTGGGCAGCCTCAAGCTAGGACGGACCCGCCCCGGCTCCGGCCGGGCAGATCAACAAGGACGGTTTCCGCAGCGGCTGACCACGGCAGCGGACGCCCGGCACAGGCCGGGTCCGGTTTTTCGGACCCGGCCTTCGCCATGCCCGGGCTGGCCGGCGGGATAGGATACCTAGGTGACTGAACCGACCCCCTCCGCGCCAGGCAGTACGCCAATCACTGCCCCCGGCGGCACGCCCGCAGGCGCCCCCGCACCCCTGATGGGCGCCTCGGACATCCGCAGGCTGGCCGAGGAGATCGGCGTCCGCCCCACCAAGTCCCTCGGCCAGAACTTCGTCATCGACGGCAACACCATCCGCCGGATCGTCGCCGCCGCGGACATCCTCCCGGACGAGACGGTCCTCGAAGTGGGGCCGGGGCTCGGATCCCTCACGCTGGGCCTGCTGGACGCCGCCCGCTCGGTCGTCGCCGTCGAGATCGACCCGGTCCTCGCGGGCAAACTTCCCGCCACCGTCGCCCAGTGGCGGCCGGACGCCGTCGGGAACTTCCATCTGGTCCTCGCCGACGCCATGCGCGTCACCGAACTCCCGGCGGAGCCCACTGCGCTCGTGGCGAACCTGCCCTACAACGTTGCCGTCCCGGTGGTCCTGCACCTGCTGCAGCACTTCCCGAGTCTTCGCCACGGACTGGTCATGGTCCAGGATGAGGTGGCCGACCGGCTCGCCGCCGGGCCCGGGTCCAAAACCTATGGCGTCCCGTCGGTCAAGGCGGCCTGGTACAGCAGCATGCGCAAGGCCGGGGTCATCGGCATGAACGTCTTCTGGCCCGCGCCCAAGATCCACTCCGGCCTCGTGTCGTTCACCCGCCGGGAACCGCCCGTCACCACGGCCACCCGCGAACAGGTCTTCGCCGTTATCGACGCCGCCTTCGCCCAGCGCCGCAAGACCCTCCGCGCGGCACTGGCCGGCTGGGCCGGCAGCGCCGCGGACGCCGAACGCTGCCTGCGCGCCGCCGGCGTCGACCCCACCGCGCGCGGTGAAGTGATCGACATCGCGGCGTTTTCCAGGATCGCGGAAGCCCGCGAGCGGCTGCTCCCGTAGGCCCGGCGGCGCCCCGTAAAGGTGGCGCCGGGCCCGGGCCGTGCTTGGACCCTGACCCTGCCATGCCATAGCGTGGAGCCATGAACGCAGTGAGAGGGCGCTTTGCCGCGAGGACTGTCCGGGTCAAGGCTCCCGGCAAGGTGAACGTCTCACTTGACGTCGGCCCCCTGCGCCCGGACGGCTACCACTCGGTGGCCAGTGTCTACCTCGCGGTATCCCTCTACGAGGAAGTCGCCGCCACCAGCACGGACACCGGGGAAATTACGGTCAGCCTCAGCCCGGCAAGCACCCTCGACCTCGACGACGTTGACATCCCGCTGGACGAGCGCAATCTGGCCTACAAGGCCGCCGCGATCATGACGGACGTCTCGGAGCACTCCACCGGCGTCCATCTCGAGATCACCAAGCGGGTGCCCGTGGCCGGCGGCATGGGCGGCGGCTCGGCCGACGCAGCCGCCACTCTTCTTGCCTGCGACGCCCTGTGGAACAGCGGACTGTCGCGCGACGAACTTGCCCACCTGGCCGCGGAACTGGGCGCCGACGTGCCCTTCTCCCTGCTGGGTGGAACCGCCGTCGGGCTCGGCCTGGGCGACGAACTCTCGCCCGCCCTCGTCAAAGCCCAGACCGACTGGGTCCTGGTGACCGCGGACTTCGGCCTGCCCACCCCGGAGGTCTACCGGACCCTGGACCGGCTGCGCGCGGCCGAAGGGGCCGTGGTCGAGGAACCCACCGCGGTGGACCCGATGATCCTCCAGGCCCTGCGCGGCGGCGACGCCGATGCCCTGAGCCGGGTGCTCGTCAACGACCTCCAGCGCGCCTCGATCGAGCTGGCGCCCGGCCTTCGGGACACCCTCGGGCTCGGCGAATCCCTGGGGGCGATCGCCGGAATCGTCTCCGGCTCCGGACCCACGGTCGCGCTGCTGGCCCACAGCCCGGCGGCGGCAGAGGGACTGGCCGAAGATCTCCGGCACCACGGCCTCGACGCCATGGCCGTGCACGGCCCGGTTCACGGGGCGCGCATCATCTCCGATACGCTCCTTTAAGCTCCTTTAATAGGACTGTCGTCATCCGCATGACGTATTTGGCCCGGATCCATCCGGCCTGACCCCTTTGCTCGACATTATTTTTCTCTAGGAAAGCAGTTTCCAGTGGCACACCTGCTCGGCGGCGAGAACCTCACGGTCTCGTATGCAACCCGTACCGTTCTCGACGGCGTTACTCTCGGCCTCGAAGAGGGCGACCGGATCGGCATGGTCGGCCGCAACGGCGACGGCAAGTCGACGCTGATGCGCCTGCTGGCGATGCGCGCCACCCCGGACACCGGCCGCGTGACCAAGCGCAGCGAGGTCAACATTGGCTACCTGGACCAGAGCGACGTGCTCGACGGCGACCTCACCGTCGGCGCCGCGATCGTCGGTGACCAGGCCGACTACGAGTGGGCCCGCAATCCCCAGATCCGCGAAGTCATGGGCGGACTCGTGTCCGACGTCGACTGGCACGCCAACGTCCACGCGCTCTCCGGCGGGCAGAAGCGCCGCGTGGCGCTGGCCAAGCTGCTGATCGAGGACCATGACGTCATCATGCTCGACGAACCGACCAACCACCTCGACGTCGAAGGCGTCGCCTGGCTGTCGCGGCACCTGAAGACCCGCTGGCGGCCCAACCAGGGCGCCTTCCTCGTCGTCACCCACGACCGCTGGTTCCTCGACGAAGTCTGCACCAAAACCTGGGAAATCCACGACGGCATCATGGACCCGTTCGACGGCGGCTATGCCGCCTACGTGCTCGCCCGCGCCGAACGCGACCGCTCGGCCAACGTCGTGGAAAGCAAGCGGCAGCAGCTCGTCAAGAAGGAACTCGCCTGGCTGCGCCGCGGAGCCCCGGCCCGGACCGCCAAGCCCAAGTTCCGGATCGAGGCAGCCAACGCCCTGATCGCCGACGTCCCCGAACCGCGCGACTCCACCGCGCTGAGCAAAATGGCCACCGCCCGGCTCGGCAAGGATGTCCTGGACCTCGAGAACGTCTCCCTGGACTTCCTCGGCGGGGAGCCCGGACAGAAACTCTTCGACAACATCACCCTGCGGCTTGCCCCGGGTGAACGGCTGGGCCTGGTCGGCGTCAACGGCGCCGGAAAGACCACCCTGCTGAAGCTCCTCAACGGCGAAATCGAGCCCACCTCCGGGAAGGTCAAGCGCGGCAAGACGGTTGTCACCGCGGTCCTGACCCAGGAGGTCAAGGAGCTCGACGACGTCTCGGACCTGCGCGTCATCGAAGTGATCGAGCGCGAAAAGCGCTCGTTCAACGTCGGCGGCAAGGAATTCACCGCCGGCCAGCTCGTGGAGCAGCTTGGCTTCACCAACGAGAAGCAGTGGACCCCGGTCAAGGACCTCTCCGGTGGCGAACGCCGCCGGTTGCAGCTTCTGCGCCTGCTCGTGGGGGAGCCGAACGTGCTGATGCTCGATGAGCCCACCAACGACCTCGACACTGACACCCTGGCCGCCGTCGAGGACGTGCTGGACGGCTGGCCGGGCACCCTCGTCGTCGTCAGCCACGACCGCTACCTGCTGGAGCGCGTCACGGACCACCAGATGGCGCTCCTGGGCGACGGCAAGATCCGTGCCCTGCCGCGCGGCGTCGACCAGTACCTGGAACTGCGCGAAGCGGCGCTGGCCGGCTCCACGATCACCGGCGGCGGCAACCCCGTCATCGCCTCCAGCGGCGGCTCGGCACCTGCCGCGGCCGGCCCCTCGGAAGCCGAGAAGCGGGATGCCCGCAAGGCCAAGAACCGGATCGACCGCCAGCTGGGCAAGCTCAAGCAGCAGGAAGACAAGATCCACGCCCAGATGACCGCCGCGGCCGCCGACGGTTCCGCCGCCGGCAAACTCGCCGAGCTCAACAAAAAGCTCAAGGACCTCGCGGTCGAACGCGAAGCCCTCGAACTCGAATGGCTCGGAGCCCTGGAAGTCCTCGGCGAATAGCTGTCCGGTCCCCGGGGGACATGCCCAGTGTGCTGCGGCACGGTTGGACATGTCCCCCGGTCGGCTCACAGCCCTCGGGACATGTCCCTTGGTGCAGGCCACGGTTGGACATGGTGGTGTTATGTCCAGTCCTCGGGGCCAGGGGAGGGCATGTCCTGCGGGGGGAGCTAGTCGTCGATGCGCAGTTCAGGGTCTTTTTGCAGGCCCGTGAGGCCGTTCCAGGCGAGGTTCACCAGGTGCGCGGCGACTTCGCGCTTGTCCGGGGTGCGGCTGTCCTGCCACCACTGGCCCGTCATGGCCACCATTCCCACCAGCATCTGCGCGTACATGGAGCCATCGGCCGAGGTGAAGCCGCGGCGGGCGAACTCGTCGGCCAGGATGTACTCCACCCGGGCCGTGACGTGGGAGAGCAGGGTCGAGAACGCGCCCTCGGGCTGCGTCGGCGGGGCATCGCGCATGAGGATGCGGAAGCCTTCGGCGCGGTCCTCGATGTAGCTCAGCAGCGCCAGGGCGGCCCTCTCGACCAGGACGCGCGGCTTGGCTTCCTCGGACAGGGCGTCGTTGATGGAGCTCAGCAGGATCCGGAACTCGTAGTCAACGACCTGCGTGTACAGGCCTTCCTTCGAGCCGAAGTGCTCATAGATCACCGGTTTGGACACGCCTGCGGCCGCAGCGATCTCCTCGATGGTGGTCCCGTCCAGTCCGCGGAGCGCGAAGAGTCCCCGGCCGATGCCGATCAGCTGGCTGCGGCGCTGGGGCCCGGTCATCCGGACCCGGGGTACGTAGTCAGCGGACCGTACTGGCCTGCCGCTGCGGCCTTCCGCCCCTCCGGATACCCCTGTGCTGTTGCTCACAGGTCCATCATGCCCCAGAACACGCAGCGGGAGGGGCCCGGCCGCGCCCTGCCCGTGAGGTCAACACTGGGCGGCAATGCAGTATGGCAGAATTGACTCTCGTGCCACAGGCTCACCGCCTTGGCATGGTCCGCCCTGGTGTAATGGCAGCACCCCGGCCTTTGGAGCCGTGGAGTATAGGTTCGAGTCCTATGGGCGGAACTGCCGTGTGTCGGGTGGCCGGGAAACGGCACCCGGCGGGCGCGGCCCGGTGCGAGTCCAGTAGGATGAATCTGGCGCCGTGACCGGAGTTTGTCCGGCCAGACCGCGCGGATCCGGCAGCCGAGGTGCATCACCAGGCCTCAGCCGCCGGCCACCCAGATCCACCGAGCAGCGGCATGAGCCAAGCCACTGAGCAAGGAGAGCCCGTACGTGAGCCCCGAGAAGTCCGGCCCAGCCGCCGTAATCGTCCTAGCTGCAGGTGCCGGTACCCGGATGAAGTCCCGTACCCCCAAAATCCTCCACGAAATCGGCGGCCGGTCCCTCGTCGGCCACGCCCTGCACGCAGCCCGCACCATCCGGCCGCAGGAGCTGGCCCTCGTCGTCCGTCATGAACGGGACCTCGTGGCCGCCCATATCGCCGCCGTCGACCCGTCCGCCCTGATCGTGGACCAGGACGAGGTTCCCGGCACCGGCCGGGCCGTCGAAGCCGCCCTCCAGGCACTGGACGCGCGCGGACCGCTCAGCGGAACCGTCGTCGTCACCTACGGTGACGTCCCCCTGCTCACCGGCCAGCTGCTCGCCGAACTCGTCGCCCGCCACGAGGCCGGGCACAACGCCGTCACCGTCCTCACTGCCGTCCTGGACGACGCCACCGGCTACGGCCGCATCCTCCGGGCTGCGGACGGATCAGTCACCGGCATCCGGGAACACAAGGACGCCACCGACGCCGAACGCGGCATCCGGGAGATCAACTCCGGCATCTACGCCTTCGACGCCGCCGTGCTCCGGGACTCCCTGGCCCACGTCACGACCGACAACGCCCAGGGCGAGAAGTACCTCACCGACGTGCTCGGCCTGGCCCGTGCCGCCGGCGGCCGCGTCGCCGCCGTCGTCACGGAAGACCGCTGGCAGGTCGAAGGCGCCAATGACCGGGTCCAGCTCTCGGCCCTCGGTGCCGAACTCAACCGCCGCACCGTCGAGGCCTGGATGCGCGCCGGGGTCACCGTCGTCGACCCGGCCACCACCTGGATCGACGCCACGGTGACCCTCGACGAGGACGTGCGGCTGCTGCCCAACATCCAGCTGCACGGCACGACGACGGTGGCGCGCGACGCCGTCGTCGGCCCCGACACGACCCTCACCGATGTCCAGGTGGGGGAGGGCGCCAAAGTGGTCCGCACACACGGTTCCGGCGCCACGATCGGTGCCAAGGCGAGCGTCGGTCCGTTCACCTACCTGCGCCCCGGCACCGTCCTCGGCGAGACCGGCAAGATCGGCGCCTTCTACGAGACCAAGAACGTCACCATCGGCCGGGGCTCCAAGCTTTCCCACCTCGGCTACGCGGGCGACGCCGAGATCGGCGAAGACACCAACATCGGCTGCGGCAACATCACCGCCAACTACGACGGCGAGCACAAGCACCGCACGGTCATCGGGTCCGGCGTGCGCACCGGCTCCAACACCGTCTTCGTGGCACCCGTCCAGGTCGGTGACGGCGCCTACAGCGGTGCCGGCGCGGTGATCCGCCGCGACGTCCCGCCCGGCGCCCTGGTCCTGTCCCTGGCCCAGCAGCAGAACTCCGAAGGCTGGGTCCTCACAAACCGCCCGGGCTCGGTTTCCGCGTCCCTGGCCAAGGCCGCCGGCGCCACCACAACTTCCTCCAGTACTCCGGCATCTACAGAAGAGGGCTAGCAAAAATGAGCGAAATTACGGCACGCGGCGAGAAGAAGCTGGTGCTTGCCGCTGGGCGCGCGCATCCTGAGCTGGCGAAGGAAATCGCCAAGGAGCTCGGCACCGAGCTGCTGCCCCTGGATGCCTACGACTTCGCCAACGGCGAGATCTACGTCCGGGCCGGGGAGAGCGTGCGGGGCACCGACGCCTTCGTCATCCAGGCCCACCCCGCCCCGCTGAACAACTGGCTGATGGAACAGCTCATCATGATCGATTCGCTCAAGCGGGCCTCCGCCAAGCGCATCACGGTGGTGTCCCCGTTCTACCCGTACGCCCGGCAGGACAAGAAGGGCCGCGGCCGCGAGCCCATCTCCGCCCGGCTGATCGCCGACCTGTACAAGACCGCCGGCGCCGACCGCATCATGAGCGTGGACCTGCACACCTCGCAGATCCAGGGCTTCTTCGACGGCCCCGTGGACCATCTCATGGCCATCCCGCTGCTGGCGGAGTACATCCGCACCCGCGTCTCGGCAGACAACATCACGGTCGTCTCCCCGGACACCGGCCGTGTCCGGGTCGCCGAACAGTGGGCCGAACGCCTCGGCGGCGCGCCGCTGGCCTTCGTGCACAAGAGCCGCGACATGACCGTTCCGAACCAGGCGATCTCCAAGACCGTCGTCGGCCAGATCGAGGGCCGCACCTGCGTCCTGATCGACGACATGATTGACACCGGCGGAACCATTTCCGGGGCGGTCCAGGTGCTCAAGAACGCCGGCGCCAAGGATGTCATCATCGCCGCAACGCACGCCGTGTTCTCCGACCCCGCGGCGCAGCGGCTGTCGGAATCCGGCGCCCGCGAAGTCGTCGTCACCAACACCCTGCCGATTGACGCCAGCAAGCGCTTCCCGCAGCTCACCGTGCTGTCCATCGCACCGCTGATCGCCCGCGCCATCCGCGAAGTGTTCGACGACGGCTCGGTCACCAGCCTGTTCGACGGCAACGCCTGACCCCCTCGGTTGAGCCTGCTCAACCGTCCGCCAGCGCGGGCACGTTTTCATGAATCCATGCCCGCGCTGGTAGCCTTGTATCGAAACCTTGGCGAGGGAGAGCGCCGGTAATCCGTATTCACGGGCTTACCGGACTGCTGGTCTCCGTTATCGACTGGGTCTGAATCTCCCTTCGGAAGGGCGGCCTCACGGCCACCTGGCGTTGAAGGTCGCAAACAGACCTCCGCCCTTGCTGATCACCGCTAGTCCACTAGGAGATATCCATGTCTGAGCAGAAGCTTGCAGCAGAAGTACGCACCGAATTCGGCAAGGGCTTCGCCCGCCGCGCCCGCATGGAGGGCCTGATCCCGGCCGTCATCTACGGCCACGGCGCCGAGCCCATCCACATCACCCTGCCGGCGAAGTCCACCACCCTGGCCGTCCGCCGCGCCAACGCCCTGCTGACCCTGGACATCAACGGCGAAAAGCACCTGGCCCTCGTCAAGGACATCCAGCGCGACCCGATCAAGCAGATCATCGAGCACCTCGACCTCCTGACCGTCCGCCTGGGCGAGAAGGTCACCGTGGATGTTCCCGTGCACCTGACCGGCGAGCTTGCCCCGGGCAACGTGTTCAACCAGGAAATGACCACCGTCTCCCTCGAGGCCGAGGCCACCCACCTGCCGACCGCCATCGAGGTCAGCATTGAGGGCCGCACCGCCGGCGAGCACATCCACGCTGCCGACCTGGTCCTGCCGAAGGGCTCCGTCCTGCTGGCCGACGCCGAGGCTCTCGTCGTTCACATCTCCGAGGCCACCGAGGTTTCCGAGGAAGAAGCATCCGCCGACACCACCGAAGGTTCTTCGGT
>DASWAW010000153.1:0-22724 GCA_036390955.1 Arthrobacter sp. | reverse complement strand
CTTGGCGTCGTTGTAGGACCGCGGGTGGATCGTGGTGATCTGGCGGAGTCCGGTGTGCTCTTCGCGGCTCGATGCCGCTCGCTTGATGGGTGTCACAGGTGCGCGATATTCCTCTTCAGCGGCGTAGGGCTCTTCCCTGGGGGCCTCGCGGACGGGCGCCGGTGCACGGCGTTCCTCGCGGTCATGCTCCATGGAATCGTCCTCATCCTTGTGCGATGTTTGGTGCTCGGACTCGTAGTGTTCGTCGCCATCAGCGAGCCCAAGATAGATCATTGTCTTGCGCAGAGCGCCGGCCATGGTCGACTCCTAATCGTGTCCGTCAGCGGGCCGATCAGTGACTTAGCAGCCTTGGAATCCCCGCCATTACCTTCCAATACGTTGAACCTACCGCAACGCCGGACGCGGACCGAGAATATCGGAGCCAATGCGAAGGTGTGTCGCCCCGAACCGGATGGCCGCTTCCAGGTCCTGGCTCATGCCCGCGGAAATGCCGGTGGCGCCGGGATGCTCGGCAGTCAGCCGTGCGGAAAGCTCGGCGAGCTTCTCGAACGCCGGGGCGGGGTCGGCGCCGAAGGGGGCGACCGCCATCACTCCGGCCAGGCGGAGTCCGGCCGAGCCGGCCAGCTTCTCGGCCAGCGCCGGGACGTCGGCCGGCAGGGCACCGCCGCGGTGGGCGCCGGCGTCGTCGTCGAGGCTGATCTGGATGAAGCAGTCCAGCGGCGCCCTCCCGGTGCGTTCCTGTTCGGCCGCCATGGCCTTGGCCAGGGCACCGGCGAGCTGCAGGCGGTCGACAGAGTGCACGGCATGGGCGTACTTCACGACGGACTTCGCCTTGTTGCTCTGGAGCTGGCCGATGAAGTGCCAGCGCAGCTGGAGCCCGCCCAGCTCCGCAGCCTTTTCCGCGGCCTCCTGGTCCCGGTTCTCCCCGACGTCCGTGATGCCCAGGAGGGCGAGTCTGCGCACGTCCGCCGCGGGATGAAATTTCGTGACCACGATCAGCCGGGGCGGCCGCTCCTGCCGTCCGGCGGCTGCGACGGCGCCGTCGATGCGGCGGCGGACGGCGTCGAGCCGGTGCCGGAGCTGTTCCAGCCGGGGATCGGGTTCGCCACTGGCGGGCCCCTTCCCCTCCACCTGCCCGTTCACCTGCCCCCGCGGCTGGCCGCCGGCCTGCTCATGCAGCTGGTCGCCCGCCGGGCCGTTCTCCGGGCCGTTCACCGGGCCGTTCTCCGGGTCGTTCACCTGGTCGTTCACCGCGGGGCCGTCCGGTCATCGGTCCAGACCAGTCCGGCGAATCGACCGGTGTGCCGGTCGCGGCGGTAGGAGAACAGGTTGTCGTCTTCCAGGGTGCAGTGGCCGGAGTATTCGACCCGGACACCTGCGTCCTGCAGCTGGCTGCGGACGGCGGCGGGCAGGTCCAGGCCCGGGGTGCCCAGGGATGTGGTGCAGCGGGCGGCGGGCACCCGGGCGGCCACGTCGTCGCGCATGTCCTCGGGCACCTCGTAGCACCCTCCGCAGACGGACGGGCCAATCCAGGCGCTGAGCCGTGCGGCGCCGAGTTCGAGCATGCGGGCCACAGCCGCCGGGACGACGCCGGACACGACGCCCGGGCGCCCGGCATGGACGGCGGCGAGTACGGGTGTTTGCCCCGTCGCCGTCTCCCCCACCAGGATGACCGGCACACAATCAGCGACCATCACGGCCAGGGGTTCCCCCAGCGACACCAAGGCATCAGCAGTCGGTGCGCCGGCGGCGGCAGCAGGGGCGGCAGCGGCAGCAGGGGCGGCGGGGGCGCCGGCGTCAGGACCGGCGCCGGCAGCCGCCGCGTCGCCGATGCTGGCGACCTCGTTGCCATGGACCTGGTTCATGTAGTGGAAGCTCCGGCCGCCGAGTCCCAGTGCCGCCTCAACGTCCCTGCGCCGGCGCAGGACCTCCACCGGATCGTCGCCGACATGAAGCGCCAAGTTGCCGGCAGCAGCGTCGGTGAAGGCCACCCAGACGCCGGGCCGGACTTCCGCCCGCCACGAGAACACTCAAAACCCCAAATCGTTGCCAAACTTGTTTGCAGAACTTCGATCCTACGAGAAAGCACCATGGCACTGCCATCCGGCAGTGCCATGGTGCTTCAGGATCTACTTGAGGAAGTCAGGGACATCCAGGTCGTCGGAGTGACGGCCGGACAGGTCCGGCTCCACAACGGACGGCAGGTCGACGTCGAAGCCGGCGTCGGCCGGAACGGCGGACGGGCGCTGCTGGCCCCAGCCGCCGTAACCGGAAGCACCGACCGTGGCGTGCAGCGGCTGGACCTGGGCCGAGGACGGGGCCTGGGCCGGGGCGGCTGCCGGAGCCGCCGGACGCTGCGGTGCCGACTGCGGAAGGGACTGGTCCATCGACGGCGAGGTGGCCTTGACGTCGTCGAAGCCGGCTGCGATGACCGTAACGCGGGCCTCGTCGCCGAGGGCATCGTCGA
Organism: Arthrobacter sp.; assembly: GCA_036390955.1. Lineage (GTDB taxonomy): Bacteria > Actinomycetota > Actinomycetes > Actinomycetales > Micrococcaceae > Arthrobacter. The sequence goes on along the minus strand of DASWAW010000153.1, from coordinate 20,257 downwards.
TGACCGCACCGAAGATGATGTTGGCCTCGGGGTGTGCGACCTCCTGGACAAGTCGGGCTGCCTCGTTGATTTCGAAGAGTCCGAGGTCCGAGCCGCCCTGGATGGACAGCAGGACGCCGTGGGCGCCGTCGATCGACGCTTCCAGCAGCGGGGAGGCGATGGCGAGCTCGGCTGCCTTGACGGCGCGGTCTTCGCCGCGGGCCGAGCCGATGCCCATCAGTGCGGAGCCGGCGCCCTGCATGACGGACTTCACGTCGGCGAAGTCGAGGTTGATCAGGCCGGGCGTGGTGATCAGGTCGGTGATGCCCTGGACACCGGACAGCAGGACCTGGTCGGCGGAACGGAACGCGTCCAGGACGGAGACGTTGCGGTCGCTGATGGACAGCAGGCGGTCATTCGGAATGACGATCAGCGTGTCGACCTCGTCGCGCAGGGCGTCGATGCCGGCCTCCGCAGAGCCTGCACGGCGGCGGCCCTCGAAGGTGAAGGGCCGGGTGACGACGCCGATGGTCAGCGCGCCGAGCGACCGGGCGATCCGGGCGACGACGGGAGCGCCGCCGGTGCCGGTGCCGCCGCCTTCGCCGGCGGTGACGAAGACCATGTCAGCGCCGCGCATGACCTCTTCGATCTCCTCGGCGTGGTCCTCGGCGGCCTGCCTGCCGACGTCAGGGTTCGCACCGGCGCCCAGGCCGCGCGTCAGCTCACGCCCGATGTCGAGCTTGACGTCTGCATCGGACATCAACAATGCCTGCGCATCGGTGTTGACTGCGATGAATTCGACGCCGCGAAGACCGACCTCGATCATGCGGTTGACTGCGTTCACGCCACCGCCGCCGATGCCGACGACCTTGATGACGGCCAAGTAATTCTGCGGAGCTGCCACGTTACGTGTCCCTTGTTCGTGTTCTGTTGCGAAAACTGATGGAGTCGGGCTTGAAGCTTTGAACCTTAACCTTCGACTTGAAGGTTATAGTTATGTCAAGTAACTCATGCGTTGACGCTATTTCCTATGCCCGGGACATTCAATTACCGGCGCCGCGTGTCGCGGTAATACCCGTGAAATAGCTTCCCGGAAGTGATCGGCGGCTATCGGGTGACCGGGTGCCGGGGCACGCTCACATCGTAGATTTTGACCGGGTTCTTCGGGTCGGCGGGTGCTTTCAGCAGGGCCTCCAGGACCTTTGCCTTGAGCTCCTTCTCCCCAGCATTGCCCCAGACGATCGTCTGGCCGTCCACGAGTTTGAGCTCAACGGCGTCCTCCGATTTGGCCGAGGCGTTGGAGAGCCGGGCAAGCACATCGGCGGGCAGCGCCCCCAGGACCCCGGTGATGGCCTGGAACAGGTCCTTGGGCAGGGTGCCGGAGCCGCCGTCGATGACCGGAAGCGGAGTCGAGGCAGGGTCGGCGGTGTCGCTGAGCTTCACGCCGTCGACGTCGACCAGCTGGTACGCCTCCCCCTGCTTGACCAGGGCCACCGGCACGCGTTCGGTGACCTTGACCAGCAGCGTCGAGGGCGGCAGCGCCTGGGTGGTGACTTTCTTGACCTGGACCAGCGGCTGCAGGAGGGCCGTGACGTCGCCGTCGCCGATCTGCGGGAGCGGCTTGCCCTGCAGCGGCGCAAGGGCCGTCTGGACCTGCTCCGCGGTCAGCAGCCGGGTGCCCTGCACGGTGACGCTCTGCAGCGCCAGGACGGGCGAGTAGACGGCCGCGGCGATAATCCCCGCGACCAGCACGGCCAGGGCCCCGATGATGCCCTGGCGGATGCGCCGGCGGCGTTTGGCCTTGGGCTCGGGAAAGGACAGCACATTGTCCCGGCCCGGCAGGGCCTTCTGTTTTGTGCCGGCGGCGGGACCGGCAGCGGGGGCGTGGCCGGCGGCGGGGGCGGCCGCGGCGCCGGGTGCGTTGCCGTCCTTGGACGCCGAGATGACATCGGAGGCCGCCGAGTCCCCGCGCGCCGTCGGCGGCCGGCGCGCAGCGGTCCGGTAACTGGGGCGGCGGTTGCTAGGCATCGGGGGCCCCGTTGTTCAGTGCCGCGACGATCAGCGGCCCGTAGGACGTGACGTCGCCGGCCCCGACCGTGAGCACGATGTCCCCGGGGGCGGCGGCGGACACCACGGCCTGCACGGCCTCCTCGCCCGGTCCGACGAGCCGGCCGCCGGCGTCCAGATGTGCGGCGATCAGCTGGCTGGTGACGCCCGGAATGGGGTCTTCACGGGCCGGATAGATGTCCAGGACCAGTGCGGTGTCAGCGGTGTTGAGCGCCGCGGCGAACTCTTCGGCGAATTCCCGGGTCCGGGTAAACAGGTGCGGCTGGAAGAGGACGTGCAGTTTGTGGCCGCCGGCCACCGACCGCGCGGCGGACAGGGCTGCGCGCACTTCCGTGGGGTGGTGGGCGTAGTCGTCGTAGACCCGGACGCCGCGGCCCCCGCCCTTGAATTCGAAGCGGCGCGATGCCCCGGTGAAGTGGGCCAGGGCGCCGGCGGCAACGGCCGGGTCGACGCCGAGTTCCAGGGCGACGGCGAAAGCCGCCGCCGCGTTGAGGGCGTTGTGCCGGCCGGGAACGTGCAGCTCGAGCGCGAAGCGTCCGGCGGGGGTGGCGATGGAGACGTCCCCCGGGCCGCCGTCGTGCAGCACAACCTGGGCGTCATCGCTGGTGCCGTAGAGCACGACGCGCGTGTTGCCACGTTCGAGGGTCCGCGTTGCCAGGGCCCTGGCTCCGGCGTCGTCCGCGCAGGCCACGAGCACGCCGTCGGCCGGGAGGAGCGCGGTGAACCGGTCGAAGGAGGCGTAGACCGCCTCGGCGGTGCCGTAGTAGTCGAGGTGGTCCGGTTCGACGTTGGTGACGACGGCGATCTGCGGGCTGTAGTTCAGGAAGGAGCCGTCGGATTCGTCGGCTTCCGCGACGAAGATCGGCGTGCTGCCGCTGGCGGCGTTGACGCCCAGCGCCGGAACGTTCGCGCCGATCGCGAAGGAGGGGTCCAGGCCGGCGCCCTGCAGGAGGACGGTGATCATCGACGTCGTGGTGGACTTGCCGTGCGTGCCGGCCACGGTCACGGCGGTGTCCTGCGCCATGGCGGCCGCAAGGGCCTCCGAGCGGTGGAGCACGGGCAGTCCGGCGGCCCTGGCCGCAGCCAGCTCGGGATTGTCCGGGCGGACGGCGGAGCCGGCGACCACGCTCTGGGCGTCGCCCAGGTTGGCGGCGTCGTAGCCAACGCAGATCCGCGCCCCGGCCGCTGCCAGATCGGCCATGACCGGCAGGTCCTTGGCGTCGGAGCCGCTGACCGGCAGGCCGCGGGCCACCAGGATGCGGGCCACCGCGGACATTCCCACGCCGCCGATGCCGATGAAGTGCACCCGGCCGAGGGACTCCGCGGTGCGGGCCGTCCGGGAGGTGTGCTGGTGTTCGGGCTGGGTCATTCCACTACCGCTTCCTGCTGTGCTTTACGGGTTTTGCCTTCGCGGACGCCACCGTTTCGAGGACGAGACTGGACATGCGCCGGTCGGCGTCCCTGATGCCGAGCTGTTCCGCGCCGGCCGCCATCCGGGCGAGCCGGTCCGGGTCCTGCAGCAGCGGGATGATGTGATCGCGGACCCACTCCGGCGAAAAGGTGCTGTCCTCCACCACCAGGGCGCCGCCGGCCGCGACGAGCCCGGCGGCGTTGAGCGCCTGCTCGCCGTTGCCGATCGGCAGCGGAACGAAGACTGCGGGAAGGCCGACGGCGGCGACCTCGCAGACCGTGGCGGCGCCGGCGCGCGCCAGCAGCAGGTCCGCCGCGGCGTACACCGTTTCCATTCCGTCCACGTACTCGCGCTGCTGGTAGCCGGGGGCCGCGAGCGGCTTGCCGTCGGCGTCGTGGACTGCCTTGCCGCGTCCCGTGAGGTGCAGGGTCTGGATGCCGGCCTCTGCGAGGAGCCCGACGGACGCCGCGATGGTGCGGTTGATGCTCTGGGCGCCGGAGGAGCCCCCGGTGACAATCAGGGCCGGACGCTGCGGGTCCAGGCCGAGGGCTGCCCGCGCTTCGGTCCGGGCGGCGCTCCGGTCGAGACCGGAAATTTCCGTGCGCATCGGCATGCCAACGTGGCGGGAGGCGCCCAGCTTGGTTGCCGCGAAGGCCACGGCAACGTGTCCGCCGAGCCGGGCGCCTACCCGGTTCGCCAGCCCCGGGCGGGTGTTCGCCTCGTGGATGACAATGGGGATCTTCCGGCGCCAGGCGGCAACGTACATCGGCGTGCAGACATACCCTCCGACGCCGACCAGGACGTCGGCCCGGGCGCCGTCGAGGATGGCGCCGGCCTGTTTCACGGCGTGGGCCATCCGGCCGGGCAGCCGAAGCAGGTCCAGCGAGGGCCGGCGCGGGAAGGGAACCCTGCTGATCGTGACGAGGTCCAGCCCCGCCGCCGGAACCAGCCGGGCCTCCATCCCGGCGGGTGTGCCCACGGCCAGGAGCCGTACGCCGGGGCTGGCCTCCCGGAGGGCGTGCGCGATGGCCAGGAGCGGGCTGATATGCCCGGCTGTTCCGCCGCCGGCGAGGACGACGGACAATGACGACTCGGTGTTCATGGAGGACTATTTACGCTTTCGTGCAGGGTTGCCGGGTGCAGGTTTTCTGGTGCCCGTGGCTCCGGGCGAGGCGGCGGGGACGGGGGTTCCGGGGGCATTCTTCCGGTTGGTGGCGGGCTTCGGCACGGGACCCCTGGCGGTCTGGGCTGTCTTTCCGGCCGGGTTTTTGCCGGTGCTGCCGCCGGCGGCCTTTGCTTCGCTCCGGGCTGCGCCGCGGGCCGCGCTCCGCTTCCGCAGGGTCGCGGCCAGTCCGGCCGGGCCGAACCGGAACAGCCGCTTCGGCTGGAGCCCGGGCGCCATCTGTGCCCGGGCCAGTGACAGGACGACGCCGATCGCGCACAGCGACATGAGCAGCGCGGAGCCGCCGTAGGAAATGAACGGGAGCGGGATTCCCACCACGGGGGCCAGACCGGTGACCACGGCCATGTTGACTGTCGCCTGGCCGAGCAGCCAGACCATGATGGTGCCGGCGAGGACGCGGTGGAACATGTCCTTCTGCGCGACGACCACCCGGTAGATGGCGGTGCCGAGGATGGCGAAGAGGACCAGCACCACGAAAGTTCCGACCAGTCCGAGTTCCTCGCCGATGATGGCGAAGATGAAGTCGTTGTGGGCTTCCGGAATCCAGCTGTACTTCTGCCGGCTCTGGCCGAGCCCCACGCCGAACCATCCGCCGGAGGCGAGACCGTACAGGCCGTTGGTCGACTGGTAGTTCACGTCCGAACCGTCGGCGCAGGTCTGGCCGGTCCAGGACAGGATGCGGCAGACACGGTTCGGGCTTGTGATGGCCAGGACCGCCGTGCCCGCGGCGAGGACGACCCCGGCGATGCCGAACAGGTACAGCCGCACCCCGGCGAAGAACAGGGCGGCCGCGGTGATCATCATGACGATCATGGCGGTGCCGAGGTCGTTGCCCATGAGGATGAGCCCGATCACTCCGGCGGCGCCCGGGACCACCACGGGGATCAGGGCGTGCTTGGTCTGGGACAGCAGCTTGGCCTTGCGGTCCAGCACGGTGGCCATCCACAGGGCCAGCGCCAGCTTGGCCGCCTCGGAGGGCTGGAAGGTGAAGGGGCCGACGTCGATCCAGTTCTGGTTGCCGAGGGCGCTGCGGCCGACGAGGAGCACCAGCACCAGCAGCACGAACGCCACGATGATGGCGATCCAGGCACCGCGCTTGAGCCAGACCACGTTGACCCGGGACAGCAGAAACATGGCGAAGAGGCCGATCCCGGCGAACATGCCCTGCTTGAGGGCCGCGGTGTAGGGCGACTCCCCGGCGGCGATGGCCTCGACGCTGGAGGCGGAGAGCACCATCAGGATGCCGATGGCCGTCAGCGCGAGGGTCGAGCCCAGGATCAGGTAATACGTGGAGCCGTTGCGGGACTTCCCCGTTCCTTCCAGGGCGGACCAGAATCCCCGGTACCAGCCCCGGATCTGATGTCCGGCCCTTTGCGGGCCCTTTGGGGCCGGGGGTGCTGATGCTTTTGCCGCCGCCGCCTTCGCGGTGTGCGGCTTTGTTGCGGCCGGTGCGGCCGCGGGGGTACGTGTGGGCGTGCTGACCATTGTTACTCCTCGCTGGTCTGAGCCTGCCCTTCCACGACCTCGCGGACAGCTTCGATGAAGGCGTCGCCACGGTGGGCGTAGGAAGAGAACTGATCCATGGACGCAGCCGCCGGGGCCAGGAGCACAGTGTCCCCTGAGGCGGCCAGCTGCGCCGCCGACGCAACGGCCCGGGCCATCACAGTCTCGCTGAAAATCGGCGAGGGGCCTGCTTCGGCGCCGGCCGTCCCGGCAGTCTGCACGTCTTCAGTTTCGCCCTTTCCCTCACCGATCACTGGGACATCCGGCGCGTGTCGCCGCAGCGCGGAGCGGAGATCGCTGGAGTCTGCCCCGATCAGGACGACGGCCTTGAGCCGGCGGGCGTGTTCCCGGACGAGCGCGTCATAGCTCACGCCTTTGGACAGCCCGCCCGCTATCCACACGACGTTCTCGAACGCGGACAGGGATGCTGCGGCAGCGTGCGGGTTGGTGGCCTTGGAGTCGTTGACCCAGAGGACGCCGTTGTGGCGGGCCACAAGTTGGATGCGGTGGTCCCCCGGCAGGTAGTTCAGCAGGCCCTTGCGGACGGCGGCCGGCTCCACGCCGTAGGCCCGGACCAGGGCCGCCGCGGCGAGGGCATTGGCCACCATGTGGCGGGGCGCCACGGGACCGAGGTCCGCAACGGACGCCAGTTCGGCGGCGCTGTCCTTGCGCTCGGCGATGAAGGCGCGGTCCACCAGGAGACCCTCGACGACGCCGAGCATGCTGACGGCCGGCGTGAGCGTGGTGAAGGCCACCGCACGGCAGCCCTCGACGACGTCGGCGTCCTCCACCATCCGTTCGGTTTCGATCTGTTCGGCGTTGTAGATGCACGCCTTCTGGGTGTGCTCGTAGACCTTGGCCTTGTCCGCGAGGTAGGACGCGTAGGAGCCGTGCCAGTCGACGTGGTCCTCTGCGACGTTGAGGCAGACACTCGCCACCGGGGAAACGGAGTCGGACCAGTGCAGCTGGAAGCTGGAGAGCTCGACGGCGAAGACGTCGTAGTCCACCGGGTCGCGCAGCGCATCAAGGATCGGTGTGCCGACGTTGCCGACGGCGATGGCCTTGAGCCCGGCCGCCTGCAGCATCGCTTCGGTCAGCCCGACAGTGGTGGTCTTGCCGTTGGTGCCGGTGATGGTGAGCCAGTCCGCGGTCTTGCGTCCCTTGCGTTCGCGGACCCGCCACGCCAGTTCCACGTCGCCCCAGACCGGGATGTGGGCCCGGGCCGCGGCCGCGAGCAGCGCCTGGTCGGGCCGCCAGCCCGGGGAGGTGACGATCAGGTCCGGCTTGGCACCGTCGATTTTGGGGACGGTGTCCACAGCGTCCTCGCCCAGCAGGACGTCGGCGGCGCCGACGATCCGGAGCGTGTCCGCCTGGGCCTGCGCCGTGGGGCCAGTGGCGGCGTCCACCACGATCACGCGGGCGCCCAGTTCGATCAGGGTGTCCGCGGCGGCGAAGCCGGAGATCCCGATGCCGGTCACCACCACCCGCAGTCCGGTCCAGTCGGAGTCCCAGCTGACAAGGTTCCGGAGCCGGGGTGAGGTGGTCAGGGGTGCGGGGATCGGACTGGTCACAGCAGTACCACCCATTCGGCGTAGAAGATGCCCAGCCCGGCGGCGACGAAGAGTCCGCACAGGATCCAGAACCGGACGACGACGGTGACCTCGGCCCAGCCCTTGAGTTCAAAGTGGTGCTGGAGCGGGGCCATCTTGAAGAACCGTTTGCCCTTGGTGATCTTGAAGTAGCCGACCTGGATGATCACCGAGAGGGTGATCAGGACGAAGAGGCCGCCGATGAAGGCGAGCAGCAGCTCCGTCCGGGACAGGATCGCGAAGCCGGCGACGGCGCCGCCGATCGCCAGGGAGCCGGTGTCGCCCATAAAGATCTTTGCCGGTGAGGTGTTCCACCACAGGAAGCCGACCAGGGCGGCGCTGAGGATGGCGGCGAGCAGGGCCAGGTCCAGGGGGTCACGGACGGTGTAGCAGCCGGCGCCGGCCTGCCGCGGTGAACCGCAGGCCTGGTTGCTCTGCCAGATCCCCATCAGGGTGTAGGCGCCGAAGACCATGATGGAAGCGCCGGCTGCCAGCCCGTCGAGGCCGTCGGTGAGGTTGACGCCGTTGGTGGCGGCGGTGATGATCAGGTTTGACCACAGCACGAAGAGGATGGCGCCGGTGACGGTGCCGGCGAATGCCAGGTTCAACCACGGGATGTCGCGGACCAGGGAGATCTGGTACGAGGCGGGCGTCACGCCGTTCTCGTCCGGGAAATACAGGGCAAGGACCGCAAAGATGATGCCCACGGCGGCCTGCAGGATCAGCTTGGCTTTGGCGTTCAGGCCCAGGCTGCGCTGCTTGGAGATCTTGATGAAGTCATCCAGGAAGCCGACGAGTCCCATGCCGACCATGAGGAACAGCAGCAGCAGGGCCGAGGCGGACGGGCCCGGCGACTGCGGGTTCATCATCCACATGACGAGGTGCGTGCTGCCGTAGCTTGCGAGCACCGCCAGGACCACGACGGTGCCGCCCATGGTGGGGGTGCCGCGCTTGGTGTGGTGCGAGGTGGGTCCGTCGTCCCGGATGAATTGTCCGTAGCTCTTCCGGACCAGGAAACGGATGAAGAGCGGGGTGCCCAGGAAGGACAACAGCAGGGCCAGTCCAGAGCCCATCAGCAGTGCAATCACAGCAGCGCACTCCCTTCAGTGGCGGTTCCTGCGGCGTCTCCGGCGGCGCTTTCGGCAGCCGTTCCCTGAACGGGACCGGAAACGGTCCCGGGGGCCTGTGGGGGTAATGCTATCCGATCGCCCAGATGGCGCAGTCCGATGCTGTTGGAAGACTTGAACAGCACGAGGTCACCGGGTTCGAGCTCGGCCTGCAAGAGTTCGTAGGCCTCCTCCGCCGTCTCGGCGAAGACACACTCGTTGCCCCAGGACCCCTCGTTGACGGCGGAGACATAGAGCGAACGGGCCTCGCGCCCCACGACGACGAGCCGGGAGATGTTGAGCCGGACCACCTGGGTGCCCACGGCCATGTGTTCGCGGATCGAGTCGGGGCCGAGCTCAAGCATGGCGCCGAGCACGGCCCAGGTCCGGCGGCCCCTGCCGAGGTCGGCGAGAGTCCGCAGGGCCGCGCGCATGGATTCCGGGTTGGCGTTGTACGCATCATTGATGACCGTGACCCCGTCGGCCCGTTCGGTGCGTTCCATCCGCCAGCGGCTGGCGGCGGTCTGGGCGCTGAGGGACGCGGCGATCCGCGCGCCGGGGACGCCGGCGGCGTGGGCCGCTGCCGCCGCTGCCAGCAGGTTGGCGATGTGGTGGGCGCCGATCAGCTTGGCTGCGACGTGGTATCCGGCGCGCTCCCCCGGCAGGAAGAGGTCGAATTCGGGGTGTCCGGCGGGGCTGAGCTCGACGCCTTCGGCGCGGACCCGCGCTCCACCGGCGTCTTCTGCACCGGCCGGCTGGGCGGAAAAGCCGAGCACGGTGGCCCGGGTGCGTGCGGCCATGGCCGCGACGCGGGCGTCGTCCAGGTTGAGGACGGCGGTGCCGGCGGCGGGCAGGGCTTCGACGAGCTCGCCCTTGGCCAGGGCGATGTTCTCCACGCCGCCGAATTCACCGGCGTGGGCCGTGCCGACCCCTAGAACAACACCGATGTCGGGGCGGACCATCTCCGCGAGGTAACTGATGTGGCCCACTCCCGTGGCGCCCATCTCGATTACGAGGTACCGGGTGTCGAGGCCGGCTTTGAACACGGTGAGCGGGACCCCGACCTCGCCGTTGTAGGAACCCTGCGGGGCAATGGTCTGGCCTTCCCCGGCCAGGATCCCGGCCAGCAGGTCCTTCGTGGTGGTCTTGCCGGCGGAGCCGGTGATGCCGATCACGGTCAGCGGTTCGCCGTCGGCCGCGCGGCTGGCGCGGATCCGCCGGACGGCTTCGGCCGCGAGGGCGCCCATCGCGAGGACCGGGTCCTGGACCACGACGGCGGGGTAGCTGCGCCCGGCGCCGTCGGCGACGTCGTGCTCGACCAGTGCGAGCACGGCGCCGCGCTCGAAGGCTGCGCCGACGAAATCGTGGCCGTCGGCCGCCTCCCCCCGTTTGGCCACGTAGAGGGAACCCGGTGTGGCGTCCCGGGAGTCGGTCACCACGGAACCGGGGGTGACCCCCGGTTCGGCGGCCAGCCGGCCGTTGGTTAGATCGGCGATTTCCGCCGCGGTAAATGCAATCATCTCGGTTTAGGACTCTATCCGCTGGTCTTCGAGAACGGTGAATCCCCGAGCTGTCAAGGCGGAGCGGAGCTCCACCCTGTCGTCAAGGGCGAGGTTGACGCCCTTGACCTCCTGCCAAATTTCGTGGCCCCGTCCTGCGACGAGGATGGTATCGGCCGGGCCCGCGAGTTCCACGGCCCGCCGGATCGCGGCATCGCGGGGAAAGACCTCGACGATGCTGCAGCCCAGGCCCTCGCGGTCCTTGGCCTCGACGGCGCCCGCCAGAACGCCGGCGCGGATGCCCGCGGCGTCCTCGTCGTGGGGGTCATCGTCGGTGACAATGACGGTGTCGGCGAGGCGCGCGGCGATGGCACCCATGGCGGGCCGTTTGCCCTGGTCGCGCTGTCCGGTGGCGCCGAAGACGATGATGAGGCGGGATCCCGGTTCCGGGGAGCGGACGGCTTCGAGGGCGCGGGCCAGGGCGTCCGGGTTGTGGGCGAAGTCGACCACCGCCGCGGGGGCGGTTGAGACGAGCTGCATGCGGCCGGGGACGGCGACGGTGAAGGGGTCGCCGGCGTCGAGGGCGGCCTGGACCGCGGCGGCATCGTGGCCTCCGGCGAGGACCATGACTGTCGCCAGCGCGGCGTTCGCCACGTTGAAGCTGCCGGGCAGCCCGGTGTGGACGCGCAGTTCCGTGCCGTCGTGGTGGCGCAGGGTGAAGTCGGTGCCGAGTCCGCGCGGGGCCGGATTGACGACCGTCCAGTCCGCGTTCCCGGCCGCCGGGGATTCCCCGCCGGCGACGTGGGTGGCCAGCGTGGTGACCGGGATGCCCGCGGTGGCCGCGAGCTTCACGCCCCAGTCGTCGTCAACCGTCACGACGGCGCTGCGGGCCCGCCCGGGGCTGAAGAGCCGGGCCTTGGTCTGGAAGTACTCCTCCATGCTGCCGTGCAGGTCGAGGTGGTCCTGGGTCAGGTTCGTGAAGCCGGCGACATCGAACACGACCCCGTCCACGCGGTGGAACGCGACGGCGTGCGAGGAGACCTCCATGGAGGCGGCGTCGAGGCCGCGTTCGCGCATCAGGGCCAGCAGGGCATGGACATCGGTGGATTCAGGGGTGGTGAGGAGGCTGGGGATCGGTGCGCCGCCGGCCAGGATCTCGATGGTGCCGATGAGTCCGGTCTTTTGCCCGAGCGCCTGCAGGAGGGCATTGAGGAAGTAGGTAGTCGTGGTCTTGCCGTTGGTGCCCGTCACGCCGTAGAGGGCCGGTGCGGGCGCGTCGTCGGGCCGGCTCCGGTAGATCAGGGCCGACAGTGCGCCCACGAGGGTGCGCGGTTCCCCGGCCAGCAGCACCGGGACCGCAATGTCGTGGGAGAACGCCAGCAGGCGCGCGCCGGCGTCGTCCGTCAGCACCGCGGCCGCGCCTGCCTCCACTGCCTGGGAGACGAAGTCGGCCCCGTGCCGGCTCGCGCCGGGCAGGGCGACGTAGAGGTCCCCGGGCTGGACGGTGCGTGAATTCAGTGAGATCCCGGTGACCGCGACGGAGGCGGCGGCCCCGGGGACAACGACGCCGATGGACTCGCCGATGGTTGCCAGCGGCACCGCAGCAACCGCGGTGGGCCGGAAGCCCGAGTTCGATCCCGGACCGGACGGCGCGGCGGAACCGCCGGGGGCATTCTGATCTGACAAGTGGATCTCCATTGGTGGTGCTGGCGGATCTGGCGCTGCGCACGGAGGAATGCTCCGGCCCGCAGGCTCAGTTTCCCGGTTCAGGTAAGCGGTGGACGCTGGTTTCGGGCAGGTGCTACTTGGCGTACTGCGGCAGCCGGACGGGTTCGCCGGTGGAGGGCTGGACGTTGTACGTCCGCAGCGCCTGGCTCATCACGGACCGGAAGACCGGTCCGTTCGAGATTCCGTAGATATCGCCCTTGGGCCGTTGCAGGACCACTTCAACAATAAACCGCGGATCGTCCATCGGCGCCATCCCCACCATCGACGCCGTGAAGCCGCAGAAGCCGGCGGTGCCGTCGTCGCACGGCGATTGCGAGGTGCCGGTCTTCGCCCCGACCCGGTAGCCGTCCAGCCCTGCTTCCTTGATCTGGCCTTCCGTCACGGCGCTTTCCAGGATGTCCCGCACCTGCCGGGCCGTGTCCGGGGAAACTATCTGCCGGGGAGCCTGCGCCGGCACCTTCTCCGTGGTGCCGTCCGGGTTGATGTAGCTGTCAATCAGCCGCGGCTGGAGCATCACGCCGTTGTTGGCGACGCTTTGGAAGGCCCGCACCGTCTGGAGCGTGGACTGCGAGACGCCCTGCCCGAACAGCACGGTGTACTCCTGGCGGCCGTCCCACTCATCGGCGGGGGTCAGGATGCCCTGCGCCTCGGCGGGAAGTCCAATGTCCGGCGCCTCGCCGATGCCGAACTTCTTCAGCCAGTCGTGGCGCTGGTCCTTGCTCAGCCGCTGGCCGGCCATGACCGTGCCGGTGTTCATCGACCAGCCAAGGATGCCGGCCAGGGTCCGGTCCTCGGTGCCGTGGGCGAAGGAGTCGCTGAACGTCTGCCCGTCCACGGTGTACGACGGCGGGATGGTGAATTTGTCCAGCGGGCTCGCCTTGCCCTCTTCGATCAGGGCCGCGGCCGTGATCATCTTTTCCACGGAGCCGGGCTCGTAGGCGGCCGTCACGGCCCGGACGCCGCGGTCCTTGGCATCGGACTTGCCCGGGTCGTTGGGGTCCGGGGAGTTGGTGTCCGCCATGGCGATGATGTCGCCGGTCTTGATGTCCTGGACGATGACGACGCCCCATTCGGCGCTGAGTTTGTCCCGCTGGCTCTGGATGGCCTGCTGGGCGAAGTACTGAAGGTCCGAGTTCAGGGTGAGCTTGAGGTCCTTGCCGTTCACGGCAGGTGTCAGCTGGTCCACCCCGACCGGGATGCGCAGCCCGTCGGCGCCGATTTCGAAGAGCCGCTTGCCGGGGGTGCCCCGGAGGATCTCGTCCTGGGTCTGCTCGAGGCCTGCCTGTCCGGTGGTGCCGTCCTTCAGGAAGCCGACGATCCCGCCGGCCACCGAACCGTTGGGGTACACCCGTTTGCTGGTGCCCACGGTCACGATGCCGGGGATCTGCAGTTTGGAGATGCGGTCCTCGACGTCAGGCTTGAGGTCCTTGGCCACGATGTAGTACGGCTGGTCCCCGGTGACGGCGTCCTTCAACGTGGACATGTCCATGCCCAGCAGCGTGGCAAGCTCGGAGATGCCCTGGTCACGGGACACCTTGACCAGCTCGTCCTTGCCCTCGTCGAAGCGCCGGAATGTCTCGGTCTTGGTGTTGACTCTCTGGTCCACGACAACGTTGTAGCGGATCACGCTGCTGGCCAGGACGGCGCCGTTGGCATCCAGGATGCTGCCGCGTTCGGCCGGCAGTTCCACCGGGGTAAGCCTGTTCTGGAGGGCGGCTTCGGCCATGCCTCCGACGTCGAGGCCCTGGACGAGGAAGAGTTTTCCGCCGACGACGAGCAGGAGTGTCAGCATGACGCCGAGGCCCAGCCGCAGCCGCCGGGTCGCGCTTGGCGCTTTGGCCTTGCGTGCCTTGCCGGTGTTCTGTGCCACGATGTTTCCTTGCTGCTTGCCTGGCTGGTGGTCCGTCCTGCGTTAGTGTCCCGGGACCTTCTGCGCGGGGGCCGGAACGGAGCCTCCGTGGAGTTCCACGGCCGGCGGGGCCGGAACAGCGGCGGCGGCTGCCGCGGCGGCCGGTGCGGCCCCGGCGGCGGGCTTTGTGGCTGCCGGAGCGTCGGCCGCCGCGGGTTTGCGGTTCGCGAGCGGCTCATTGACGGTGGCGGGCGGAACAACGCGGAGCTGTCCGGCCACGGCCGGCGCGGCGATGACGGCGCCGGGGGCGTCGCCCTTCACCGCGGGCTTTGCCTTGCCGGTGACCTTCAGGGTGGAGAGGTCGATCTGGCCCTTGACCGTGGAGGCCACCATGCCCAGTTCGGTTGCCTTGGCGGCCAGGTTCTGCGGGGCATCGAAGTTCTGCACCTGCTGGGTCAGGTCCTGGTTCTGCTTCGTCAGCGTGGACTGCTCGCTCCGCAGCTGCACCAGCTGGTACTGCGCAGTGGAGACGGAGATGTTGAGGACCAGCACTGCCATGAGGGCAACGGCAAGGAGGCCGAAGCAGAGCACAACGAACGGGGCGCGCCGTTTGCGCGGGGCTGACCGGACCAGCGAGAGCGGGGTGCGCGTCTTCCGGTCGGGGCCGGTGCCGGGGGTGACCCCGGGCAGGGCGCGGGCCGTCGCGTCTGTGGCAACGGGGAATCTGCTGACAGCTGCGGTGCTCATGCGGCCCTCCTGGCTTTGATGCGTTCCACGGCGCGGAGCCGGGCGGACGCGGCGCGTGGGTTCTCGGCGATTTCGGCGGCGGTGGGCACCTCGGTGCCCTTCGTCAGGGATTTCAGCTCTGCCTTGTGCTGTTCCAGCTCCACCGGGAAACCGAGTGGTGCGGACGATTTGGATCCGGCCTGGAAGAAGCCCTTGACGATTTTGTCTTCCAGCGAGTGGTAGGACATCACGACGACGCGGCCGCCGACGGCGATCGCGTTGATGGCTGCGGGGATGGCGCGTTCGAGCACGTCGAGCTCTTCGTTGACCTCAATCCGAAGTGCCTGGAAGGTGCGCTTCGCGGGGTGCCCCCCGGATTTCGCGGCGCCGGCGGGTACCACATCACGGATCTGTTCGACGAGCTCGCCTGTGGTGGCGAAGGGCTTGGCGGCGCGGGCGGTGACGATCCGGTTGGCGATGCGGCCGGCGAACTTCTCTTCGCCCCATTTCCGGATGATCCGGACCAGGTCCTCTTCGCTGTAGTTGTTGACGACGTCGGCGGCGGTCTGCCCGCGGCTCGTGTCCATCCGCATGTCCAGCGGCGCGTCGAAGGAGTAAGCGAAGCCGCGCTCCCGTTCGTCCAACTGGAGCGAGGAGACCCCGAGGTCCATCAGGACTCCGTGGACCTCCGCAAAACCGAGGTCCGCGAGGACCTCAGGAATTTCGTCGTACACAGCGTGAACCAGGTCGATCCGGCCGGCGAAGGGCTTGAGCCGCTCCCCCGCGAGGGCCAGGGCTTCTTCGTCACGGTCGATGCCGATCAGGTGCAGGTCCGGGAAGCGCTGCAGCATGGCCTCGGCGTGGCCGCCCATGCCCAGGGTTGCGTCAATGACAACGGGGGTCTCGCCGCGGCTGCGCGCCGCTTCGAACCCGGGTGCCAACAAATTGATGCACCGGTCCTTGAGGACCGGTACATGGCGTTCGGACGTGGGCTTCTGGTCAGGGTCCGTCATGCCTGCGTCCTTTCGTTGTCCGGCTGGTTCCTGGAGTGGCGGCTGCTGGCTGCTCTTGCCGCTTCTTGATCCAGATCCCCATCCGCGCCTGTCCTGCGTCCGCCTGGCTCCGGGGAAGTGAGCCAGGAAAACAGCCGGATGGGCGGCTGGAGATCTCGGTCAAGAATCGTGCAGTGCTGCTTGGTTCGGGGGGCTTCAGAAGATCCCCGGTATTGCGTCGTCGGTCTCCGAGAAGGCGGTTTCCTTCTCGGAAAGGTACTCGTTCCAGGCCTGGGCGTCCCAGATCTCGGCGCGGGTTCCTGCACCAATGACGGCGAGTTCCCTGCCGAGGCCTGCATACTCCCGGAGCGCCGGTGGAATCGTCACGCGCCCCTGCTTGTCAGGTACCTCGTCGGAGGCTCCAGAGAGGAAGACCCGGATGTAGTCGCGAGCCTGTTTGCTGGAGAGTGGTGCCTCCCGCATCTGCTCGTGAACCCGGCCGAACTCCGCCTCACTGAAGACGTAGATGCAGCGTTCCTGGCCCCTTGTGAGGACCAGCCCGCCGGCAAGCTCCTCACGGAACTTGGCGGGGAGGATGATTCGGCCCTTTTCGTCCAGACGCGGCGAATGTGTGCCGAGAAACACGGCCCACCGCCTGTCTGTTCGTAGGAAGCCCAACGTCCCCTGTGCTGCCACTACCCTCTTACGTCCTCCACATTACTCCACATCCCTCCACAGTCAACGACACGCCGAACGTTTGTGCATCAATTTGTGGGATAAACCGGCCCGGGTTCCCTGTAATGGCAGGCAACGGGCCCTGGTGGTGCGCAGTGGAGGGATTGCCGGGTGCCGGGGCGGCGGGCCCCGCCCTGCGGGGCCCGGGAGTGTGCGGTGACGGGCGGCGGCGCCTCTGCGTCACCCCCGTGCGGCCAACAGCGCTTAGGCTGGCGGTCGTTAAACAGCAAAAGACCCGCCGAAGCGGGTCTTTTGGGCCACCTGAGGTTTACCTGTGGTGGAAAGTGGAGGTGGGCTGGCGGATGGTTGCCGGCGGATAGGTGCACCGCCCGGCGGTCAGGACTCCCCGCGGTGCCTCTCGTCCCAGCGTTCCTCAAGATTGCTCATGAAAGAACTCCTGGGCTTCCCGGACTTCCGTCCCGCCCCGGCTGCTTTGGCTTTGCCCGCGGCTGCACCCCGCATGGTCGCGTAGTACACCCCCGCACCCATCACCACAAAGCCGAGGACTCCCACAAAGATGCTTTGGATCGTCACGCCGAAGAGGAGGAGCACGACGCCGGCCAGGGTGGCCAGGACGCCGATCACCAAATGGCGGGTTGACCATGAACGTCCCGCGTCCGAGCCCATCGTGCTAGCGAACTTGGGATCGTCCTCATGCAGCTGCTTCTCAAGTTGCTCCAGCAACTTCTGTTCGTGCTCCGAGAGCGGCATCACGACCTCCTTAAGTCGGCCAACGTCCAGGCTGACGCGGCCAGTGTCCCTAAACCCACAACGTGCGGGATTCCCGTGTGGTTCCCAATGACCGTCATTGGTCGAATCGGGTTTTCCACGGCCCCTTTCGGGGTGTGCAGCTGGTCACGCATTAGTCCGAACGCTCGATCCAGTCGTTCTAAATCCACGTATAAATAAGGATAGTTTGTCGCGCCCTGTTCTGAAAGATGCCGAACGTCCCCTTGACTTCATCAGGGAGTCACGTTGACTTTGCCGTGGGTAACCGACGTCAACAGGGAGCCAGCGGGGCCCGAGGTCAGCCCGGATTTTTCCCGGGGTCCAGGAGCCGTGCCGGAAGCACCGATTTCGTCCCAAATTTCCGGGTCACCTGGTCCAGGACCTGCTCGGCGGCGCGCCAGTTGTCGTCCCTGCGGTCCAGGCTCAGTTGCAGGGGCGCCTGGGCGGCCTCCTCGAGCTGCTCGGCCCGGATCCCCACGAGCCGCACGGTCATGGGGCGGTCCCCAACCGATTCCAGAAGCTGGACCGCGACGGCATACAACAATTGGGCGCTGTCGATCGGGGTGCTGACCGTACGGCTGCGCGTGATGGTGGAGAAGTCCGCGTAGCGCAGCTTGAGGGCCACGGTGCGGGCGTGCATGCCGGCGCTGCGGAGCCGTTCCGCCGTACGGTGCGACAGGCGCAGCAGCTCCCGATGCAGCAGTGCCTCGTCTGCCGTGTCCACTGCGAAGGTCTCTTCCGCGCCAATGCTCTTTTCAAGGCGGACAGGGGTTACCGGCCGGGCGTCAATCCCCCACGACAGGCGGTAGACGTGCTCCCCGGAGGCACCGAGCACCTTCCGAAGGGACGGCAGCGGGGACGCCGCCACGTCCGCGACGGTCCGGATGCCCAGCCGCGAAAGCACCTCGACGGTCTTGGCCCCGACACCCCAGAGCGCGCTGACCGGCAGGCTGTGCAGGTACGGGACCGTCTCCTCCGGACCGATGAGGAGCAGTCCGTTCGGCTTGCACCGGGTGGAAGCAATCTTCGCCACGAACTTGCTGGCGGCAATGCCCACAGAAGCGGTGATGCCCAGCTCGCTGCGGACGCGGGTGCGGATGAGTTCGCCGATCTCGCGGGGCGGGCCAAGGCGCCGGATCGCTCCCCCGACGTCGAGGAAGGCCTCGTCCACGCTGAGTGGCTCCACGAGTTCGGTAATCGAACCGAAGATCTCCATGATCTGGCCCGATACCTCGTAGTACAGCTTGTGCCTGGGCTCGATAACGACGGCGGCGGGACACATCCGCATGGCTACCACCATCGGCATGGCGGACTTGACGCCAAAGCGCCGCGCTTCGTAGGAGGCCGACAGCACCACGGAGCGGTCCGCGGGGTAGCCCACAATGACGGGCTTGCCGACCAGCGCCGGACGGCTCCGCAGCTCCACTGAGACAAAGAACGCGTCCATGTCCACATGCATGATGCTGCTCCGCCGGAGCTCGCGCAGTTGCCCTTCGCTGAGCCCTCTAGCTGCGCCCTGGGGAGACTGCTCCCGCTGCTGTTTATCCTGGTCCGGCCCCACGACTTCAATCCTATGCCCCGGGACTGACTAAACTGGAGGCTGAATCCGGCGTCAACACCAGGAGGAAAGTCCCTGTGAAGGTATTTGGACAGCGCAAACGTGCTGCGGCAGCCATTGTGGCGGCGGGCACGCTGATGGCCCTGGCCGCATGCACACCCGCCAACCCCGGGACCGCCTCCGCGGACTCCTCGTCGGCTTCGGCGGTGCCGTCCGTGGCCCAGCCTTCCACTACTGCGCCGGCCAGCCCCTCCGCTGAACCCGGCACCTCAGCCACCGTCGGCGCCCTGGTTCCCGGGTTCCCGGAGCAGCTTCTGCCGGTGATGCCGGGCGCGAAAGTCGTCTCCAGCAGCTTTGACAAGACCACGGCACCTGCGACCGTGGCCCTCGTTGGCAGCATCTCCGCTCCGGCGGCCCAGGTGCTGGCCTTTTACACGGAGAAGCTTCAGGCCCAGGGCTTCACTGCGGTTCCGGGGGAAACGGTGGGCACCGTGCCGTCCAAGGACTTCCTCCGCGGTGACAACGAAACGGTCAACATCTCGGTGGTGGAAACCGCCGGGGTTTCCACGTTCACCATCGGCGCGAACGTCGCCGCCGAGTCCGTCAAGTGACCCTCGCGGAGCAGCTGCGTCTTGAGCAGGCCGCGTACGTTGCCGCCGTCGCCGGGAAACTTACCGATTTCCTCACCACACGCCAGTCCGTGATGTCCTCGATCTCCCCGGACATTGACCCGCTGATGGGGTCCATCTCGAACCTGGTCACCGGCGGCAAGCGCCTGCGGGCACTCATGTGCTATTGGGGCTGGCGGGGCGCCGGGGGCGAGGCCGGGGCCAACGAGATCGTGACCGCCGGCTCCGCGCTGGAGCTCTTCCAGGCCGCGGCCCTGATCCACGACGACATCATCGACCGCTCGGACACGCGCAGGGGCGGGCCCAGCGTGCACCGGCGCTTCAGCGAGCTGCACGAGACGCAGGGCTGGGCGCTGGACAGCGAACGGTTCGGGCACGCCGCCGCGATCCTGACCGGCGACCTGTGCCTGTCCTTCAGCGAGGAATCGTTTACCGAAATCGGGGAGAGCGCAGCCTCCGGGAGCCGGGCGCGGCTAATCTTCAACCTGATGCGCGCCGAGGTCATGGCCGGGCAGTACCTTGACATCCTCGAGGAAGTCGCCGGGCCGAAACGGGACCGCGCGGGAGCCGTCAGCCGCGCCCAGTCCATCATCCGCTTCAAGTCCGCCAAGTACTCCACTGAACATCCGCTGGCTTTGGGCGGCGCCCTGGCCGGCGCCCACGACGAGCTGCTGCGGGGCTATTCGGCGTTCGCCCTCCCGCTGGGCGAGGCCTTCCAGCTCCGCGACGACGTCCTGGGGGTCTTCGGCGATCCGGTCACCACCGGGAAACCGGCGGGAGACGATCTCCGTGAAGGAAAGCGGACCGTCCTGATCGCCTTTGCCCTGGACCTGGCCAGCCCTGCCGAGTCAGCCTTCATCGACGCAACGCTTGGCAGTCCCGGGCTGGGTGATGCCGACGTGGACGAGATCCGCCGGATCATCGCCGATTGCGGGGCCCTCCAGGCCACGGAGGTGCTGATCGAGGACTTCGGC
>DASWAW010000152.1:0-2231 GCA_036390955.1 Arthrobacter sp. | reverse complement strand
GAGGCGGACCTGGACCGAGGTGATTTCCTCGCCGGTGAAGTAGCGGATCGCGTCGAATTCGTGCACCACGGAGTCGTTGATCAGCATCTCGTTGGTGAAGCCCGGCGGGGTGGTCGGGTTGCGGTGCTGGTGGTGCAGCATCAGCAGCTCGCCGAGTTCGGAGTCGCGGATGATCTTGCCGAGGGCGGCGTATTCGGCGTCGAAGCGGCGCATAAAGCCGACCTGGATGCGCTGGTGGCCCAGCTTCTCCTCGGCCTGGACGATCTTCCAGGCGGAGTCGGCATCCGGGGTGAGCGGCTTCTCGCAGAGGATCGGGATGTCCTTGGCGATCGCCTTGAGCAGGATGTCCTCGTGGAGGAAGCCCGGGGTGGCGATCAGGACGGCGTTGACGTCGCCGTTGTTGAGGGCCTCGTCGGCGTCGGCCAGGGCGACGGCGCCCGGAATGCCTTCGATGGCCGCCTGCGCACGGGCCAGGTCGACGTCGACGACGGCGGCAACTTCCGCACCGTGGATGCGGGTGTTGAGCCGCTGGATGTGGTCTGCGCCCATACGGCCGGCGCCGATGACAGCTACGCGGAGGGTCTTGGTCATGGTCTTGTCCTCAGTTCTGGTTGACGTCTAGCTGACGGCGGTGCGGGAGCCGCAGGAGAGCAGGTAGTTGCGGGTGCGCTTGGCGATCGGCATCGGGACGTCGAACGCGACGGGGTACATGTCCTGTTCCACAATGCCAAAGATGGGCCGGTTCAGCGCCTCGACGGCTTCGATGACGGCGCGCAGGTCCGGCAGCCCGTTCGGCGGTTCGGTCATCACCCCGGCGAGGTTGGCGGCGGCCCAGGTCATGTTTTCCGCGTTGACCTTTTTGAGGATGTCCGGGTTGATCTGCTTGAGGTGCAGGTAGCCGATCCGGTCCGGGTAGTTCTTGATCAGGTCCAGGCTCGAGGCGCCGCAGTATTCGGCGTGGCCGGTGTCCAGGCAGAGGTTGAGGTGCTTCGGGTCGGTCGCGGCGAGCAGGGTCTCGATGTCCTCCTGCGCGCCGACATGGGAGTCTGCGTGCGAGTGGAACTGCTGTTTCAGGCCGAAGTCCTCCAGCAGGGTCTTGCCGAGGCGGTTGTGGCCGGTGAAGAGGTCGCTCCAGGCCTTCTCGGTGAGCTGGCCGCTCTCGACCGCCTCGCCGGTGACGTCGTCGCGCCACATCGCGGGGATGACCACGATGTGCTCGCCGCCCATAGCGGCGGTGAGTTCGGCGACCTTGCGGGCCGGCTCCCAGGCGGATTCCCACTGGTCCACGCCGCGGTGGAAGGCGGTGAACACGGTGCCGGCGGAGATCTTCAGATCGCGGGCCTTGAGCTCCTCGGCGAGCCGGGCGGGGTCGGTGGGCAGGTACCCGTACGGGCCCAGCTCGATCCACTTGTAGCCGGATTCGGCGACCTCGTCCAGGAAGCGTTCCCACGGGGTCTGCTTGGGGTCATCCGGAAACCAGACGCCCCAGGAGTCCGGCGCGGTGCCGATGATCAGCTTGTTTTCAGTCATGACAGCGTTGTCTTTCTTGTTTCGGGCCGGGATCAGTTGGACGGGAAGTTGTACGAGGCGCCCGAGGCGTGGGTCGGTTCGGGCCAGCGGGAGGTGACGACCTTGCCGCGGGTGTAGAAGGAGACGCCCTCGGGGCCGTAGATGTGCTTGTCGCCGAAGAGCGAGGCCTTCCAGCCGCCGAAGGAGTGGTGTGCCACCGGCACGGGCAGCGGCACGTTGATGCCGATCATGCCCACCGTGACGGAGCGCTGGAACTTGCGGGCGTTGGCGCCGGAGGAGGTGAAGATGGCCGTGCCGTTGCCGTAGGGGTTGGAGTTGATCAGGGCGATGCCGGCGTCGAGGTCCTCGACCCGGACCACCACGAGGACGGGTCCGAAGATTTCCTCGCTGTAGGCGGTCATTTCGGTCTTGACGTGGTCCAGGACGGTGGGGCCCACCCAGAAGCCGTCCTCGTGGCCGGGGACGACGAGGTCGCGGCCGTCCACCACCATGGCGGCGCCGGCGGTTTCGGCTTCGGTGACGATCCGGACGATGCGGTCCTTGGAGGCCGGGGTGATGACCGGGCCCATTTCGGCGTCGGGCGCGGTGCCGTTGTTGACCTTGACGGCGAGGGCGCGTTCCCGGACCTTGTCCACCAGCACGTCCGCGGCGTCGCCGACGGCGACGGCGACCGAGATGGCCATGCAGCGCTCACCGGCGGA
>DASWAW010000151.1:0-7228 GCA_036390955.1 Arthrobacter sp. | reverse complement strand
GTCGGGCTGCTGGCGCTCGCAGTCGCACTGGCTGCGCCGTTTGCCAGGGCGGAGAACTTCGAGCCGTTCGCGCCGCACGGCTACTGGGCCGTGGGCGGGGTGTCCAGCCTGCTCTTCTTTTGCTTCGCCGGCTGGGAGGCGGTCACGCATCTTGCCGGTGAATTCCGCCACCCGGACCGGGACCTCAAACGGGCCACCTGGCTCACCCTGACCGTGGTCGGCGTGGTTTACATCGGCGTCGTCGCGGCCTCGGTCGCCGTACTGGGCCCGGGCCTCCCGGGCAGCGAAGTGCCCATCGCGCAACTGCTCGAGAAGGGACTGGGCGGTTTCGCGGCCCCGTTGACCGCCGTCGCGGCCGCGGTGCTGACCTTTGGCCCGATCAACACGTTCGTCGCCGGCGCCAGCCGGCTCGGTGCGAGCCTGGCGTCCGACGGCGTGCTGCCGCGGGCCCTGGCGCTGGGCGCCGGTCCCGGCCGGGTGCCGTCGGCCAGCCTGGGATTGCTGGCCGTGTTGACCGCGGTCTCCTTTGCGGCGGCGGCTGCGGGGCTGGGCGAGATGCAGTTCCAGATCGGGGCCGCGTCGGCGTGTTTCACCGCGGTGACGGCGTTTGGCCTGCTTGCCGGGATTCGTCTGCTGCCGGCCCGGACGCCGGCCTGGTACGGCGTCATCCTGGCCGCCGGGGTGATGCTGGCCGTGCTGCTGTTCAGCGGGTGGGCACTCGCGGTCCCGGTGGGGCTGGCAGCGGCCGCTGTGTGGGCGGGCCGCGCGGCGGGCAGGACGGGTGTGCCGCTGGGCCGCTCGGAAACGAGAACTACGGCGCGTCGCCTGCAGACGGTGCCGCCTGCTGCGCTGCCTCCTGGCCGGCCCTGACCGTCGCCTCGATCATTGAGGTCATGAACCGCGTCGCGATCTCCAGTTCCTCCGGAGTGAATTCGGCCATCGCGGCGCCCATGTGGCGGGCCAGCGGCTGGAACATGGCGCCGCCGTCGCGGTAGGCCTTGGGGGTCATCCGGAGCTGGACCTGCCGACGGTCCGTGCCCTGCCGCTCCCGGACCACGTGGCCGGAGTTGTGCAGCCGGTCGATCAGCGCCGTGGTGGCAGGTGAACTCAGGTGGAGCTCCTTGCGGAGCACGCCGGGCGTGACGATCTGGTTCCGTGCCGTGTGCTGCATGATCACGGCCAGTGCATTGAGGTCCGTCCGGTGCATGTCGTTGCGTCCGCCGGCGGCATCCACGTAGCGGTTGGCTTCCAGGCTGAAATCCTGCAGCAGCCGGACCAGGGGCGGCGGTCCCGAGGGCGGGCCTAACGGCGGTCCGGAGGGCGGGCCGAACGGCGGTCCGGAAGATTCGGGGCGTCCCGACGGATCGACAGTCACGGTGCACCTTCCTCTCTCCGGTGGCAATTTCACGCCTGTTCCGCAGCAGGCGCCCTCCGGAGTTTACTTCAGCGGACCCCGGCAGCGGACCGGACCGGTGCCGCATTATTTCCCAGAAATTCACAACCACAGGTTATCTCCATGGTGGAGATAGTCTATTATGGACTCAATTCTACTCCTCCAAGGCACGCACCAGAAGGAACCATGAACACGACCCCACACGGCACCGCCCGCGTCCCCTTCTGGCTGCGCTGGCTGATACCAGTCCTGCTTGTCATCACCTGGCTGGCCATCGCCGGCATCGGCGGACCCACCTTTGGCCGGCTCAGCGAGGTCTCCTCGAACGACCAGGCCTCCTTCCTGCCCGCAGGAGCCGAAGCCACGGAGGCCCAGGACTGGCAGGCCAAGTTCCGGGACTCCAACGAGATCCCCGCCGTCATTGTCGTTGAGAGCGACTCCGCCTTCACCCCCGCCCAGCTCGGCGAGGCAGCGGCCCTTAAGAGCAAGCTGGAGGCCCTGGGCGCCGGCAGCACCGTTATCGGGCCCATCCCGTCAGAGGATGCCAAAGCCGTGCAGTTTGTGGTTCCCATCGATTCCGCCGGCGAGGTGAAGGAGGTCGTCAAGGAACTCCGCGGGGTGGTCCAGGAATCCGCCCCGGCGGGAATGCAAACCTTCGTGACCGGCCCGGCCGGGCTCACGGCCGACCTCGTCAGCGCCTTTGCCGGCATCGACGGCATCCTGCTGCTGGTGGCCCTCGGCGCGGTGTTCGTGATCCTCCTGATCGTCTACCGCTCGCTGCTGCTGCCGATTGCCGTGCTGTTCACCTCGGTCTTCGCTCTCTGCGCCGCCATCCTGCTGGTCTTCGGGATGGCCAAGCTGGGCTGGATCCAGCTCAACGGCCAGAGCCAGGGCATCCTTTCCATCCTGGTGATCGGCGCTGCCACGGACTACGCGCTGCTCTATGTGGCACGCTTCCGCGAGGCCCTGACGCACACCACCAACCGCACGGCCGCAGCGCTCACGGCATGGAAGGCGGCCTGGGAGCCGATCGTGGCCTCCGGCGCCACCGTCATCATCGCGCTGCTCTGCCTGCTCTTCTCCGACCTCAATTCGAACAAGGCCCTCGGCCCGGTGGCTGCCGCAGGCATCCTGTGCTCCCTTATCGCGGCGCTGACCCTGCTGCCGGCGATGATGGCGCTGCTGGGCAGGGCCGCCTTCTGGCCCTTCCGCCCCAAGATTCTCCCGGAGACCGAGCGCGAGCCGGAGTACGTCACCGGCCTCGAAGGCCAGAAAGGGCTTTGGCGCGCGACCGGTTCCCTCGTGTCCCGCCGGCCCCGGACTGTGTGGATCGCCTCTGTCCTTCTGCTGCTGGTGGCCTCCACCGGCCTCCTGCAGCTCAAGGCGAACGGCGTCCCGCAGACCGACGTCATCCTCACGGCCTCCAACGCCGTGGACGGCCAGGACGCCCTGGCCCGGCATTTCGACGCCGGCTCCGGCAGCCCCGCCGTGATCATCGCTGACGAGGCCAAGGCACAGGACGTGCTGGACAAGACCAAGGCGACCGACGGCGTCGGGGACGCCTACCTGCTGGCCGACGGCGGCGTCCCGATCATCGCCGGCGCGCCGGCGGCCCCCGGCGCACCGCCGGCTCCCAAGGAACCAGCGGTCAGGGACGGCAGGGTGATCATCAACGCGACGCTGAACTACGCCGCGGACTCCAATGAGGCCGAAAACGTCGTGGTGTCCCTGCGCCAGGACCTGAAGACGGTTGACGGCAGCGCACTGGTCGGCGGAGTGACCGCGACGGCCCTGGACACGAACACCACCGCACAGCGCGACCTCGTCACCATCATTCCGGTGGTCCTCGCGGTCATCCTCGTCATCCTGATGCTGCTGCTGCGCTCCGTGCTGGCACCGGTCCTGCTGGTCGCCTCGGTGGTCCTGTCCTACGCCGCCGCGATGGGCTTCTCCGCCTTCGTGTTCAACAACGTCTTCGGCTTCCCGGGAGCCGACGCCACCGTTCCCCTGTTCGGCTTCGTCTTCCTGGTCGCGCTGGGGGTGGACTACAACATCTTCCTGATGAGCCGGGTCCGGGAGGAATCCCTCAAGCACGGCACCCGGCCCGGCATCCTGCGCGGCCTCGGCGTCACCGGCGGCGTTATCACCTCCGCCGGAGTGGTGCTCGCCGCCACCTTCGCGGCCCTCAGCGTCATCCCCATCATGTTCCTGGTGCAGCTGGCCTTCATTGTGGCCTTCGGGGTGCTGCTGGACACCATTCTGGTCCGCTCACTGCTGGTTCCGGCACTGGCCTACGACATCGGCCCGCGGATCTGGTGGCCGAGCAAGCTGGGACGCCCCGAGACGGACGCCGCCGCGCGCGCCCGCCCGGCCGCCCCGGAGCCGGAAGCCGCGGAGGCAGGAATCCGCTAAACCGGCCGCCCCGCCGCAGCCGCCGTCACCGGTTCTGGTCCCCCCACCAGGCAACCGTGGCGGCGGCTGCTTCCTTCAGCGGGGTGGGTCGCAGCCCCAGGGCCGCCTCGCTCGCCTGCGAGTCCATCACGAAGGGGTGCTCGAACTGGTACAGGGTCTCGGCCAGTTCGCGCGTGCCGGGGGAGAACATGCCCACTGTCCGCAGCGCCCAGCCGGGGACGGCGGCCACCCGGGGCGCCCGGGCGCCGGCAGCGGCGGCGAATGCTTCGGCCATCTGCCGCTGGCTCACGGCGGGGCCGGTCGGCGCGTGCCACACCCGGTTCCACAGCGCAGGATTCTGCGCGGCCCTGATCATGGCGGTGGCCAGATCCGGCACATAGGTGAAGGAATGCGGCAATCCCGCGTTGCCGATCACCAGCAGGGATTTGCCCGCCAGTACCGGCTTCACCATGCGCTCGCCGGCATGGGCGCCGCGGACCCTGGGTCCGAAGAAATCTCCCGACACCACGCTCACGGTGTCCGTTGCGGACGCCGCGCGGGCCTTCAGGAGTGCGGTGCGGATGCCCCGTTTGCCGCCCTGCGCCTCCCGCGGGCCCGCCTCGGTCATCGGCCGGTCCGGCTCGCTGTAGGAGTACAGGCTTTCCGGAAAGACGACGACGGCGCCGGCCGCGCCCGCCGCGGCAAGAACCGCTTGCTCGGCGTCGGGCAGTTCCCTGGCCCACGCCTTGGCGCTGTACTGCGAGCCGTGGATGCAGTGGAACACGGCCCTGGCTCCGCGGAACAGTCCGCTGAGTTGCGTCGGGTCGGACACGTCCACGGCCTTCTTCTCGATCCGGGGGTGGTCGGGCCCGCTGCCGGAGCGGGTGAGGACCAGCACCCGGTGCCCCGCTGCGGCGAGCTGTTCGGCAACCGTCCAGCCGACCGGACCGGCGCCGGTGACGACGTACCGGGCCGGGACCTGGACCCCGGGGGATTCGGACTGGGGCATGGTCAGCTCACTTTCTGTGTGTTCGCCCGGGCTGCGGCTGCGTGTTCGTTCCCGCCCCGGCGTGAGCGTGCCGCGGCCCGGACGATTGAGGTTATTGTGCCCCTTGGCCGGGAGCGCCGGGTAGTGCACGAGGGTTTCCGCAAACCTCTGTTGTCTCCCGGCGACGCTCGATAGACTTCCCCTGCGCCTGCCTGGGCGCGCCGAGGCTTCCAGGAAGGATCCAACCATGTCCGAGAACAACGAGTCTGATCGAACGGCAGCGGAATCCGAAGACGCGGCCGCTGAGGGCCAGTACGTCGAGGGCGACTACGGCTCGGCGGGAACTGCCGGGGAGAACCCGGCGGCGGCGGAAGAAGGCGAATACCCTACGGGTGACTACGGCACGGCAGGGGTCAGCGGCACCACCGCCGTCGGTGCTGAGGAGGGCGACTACCCGGAGGGCGACTTCGGCGCGGCGGGTGCCGCCGGTGCGCCTCCGGCCGCCGTCGAGGAGGGCGAGTATCCCGAGGGCGACTACGGCGCCGCGGGCGCCCGGGGCGCGCGGGGCGCCGCGGAACGGGAGCCCGGGGAGGCGGCCACCCGGGACGACTCCGCGGGCGAGGCAGACCGCGCGGACCGATAGGGGGCGGACTTCGCGTTCAGCGAACAGCGCTCTGTCACGCCCTGGGGCTGCTGCACATGCCCGGAATTCCGGGAAAGTATGGCTCCGGGTGGCTGCTGCGAGCCCGCCAAAATTCAAAGTTGAGCGCATGCCGCTCAACTTTGGTTTGACTTTGATCCGGGGCTGAGTAAAGTTGAGTGCAGATCACTCAACAGCGGTCGGATCCTCTGGGTCCGCAGCCAACCCAGCAAGTTTCCAAGGAAAGAAGGAAGCCACACATGTCACGTGCAGTAGGTATTGACCTCGGAACAACCAACTCCGTCGTGTCCGTTCTCGAAGGCGGCGAGCCCACCGTTATTGCCAACGCCGAGGGTGGCCGCACCACGCCGTCGGTCGTTGCATTCTCCAAGTCCGGCGAAGTGCTGGTGGGCGAAATCGCCAAGCGCCAGGCTGTCAATAACATTGACCGCACCATTGCCTCCGTCAAGCGCCACATGGGCACGGACTGGAGCATCGCCATTGACGACAAGAAGTACACGGCGCAGGAAATCTCCGCCCGTATCCTCATGAAGCTCAAGAACGACGCCGAGTCCTACCTTGGCGAAAAGGTCACGGACGCCGTGATCACCGTTCCCGCGTACTTCAACGACGCCGAGCGCCAGGCCACCAAGGAAGCCGGCGAAATCGCGGGCCTCAAGGTCCTGCGCATCGTCAACGAGCCCACCGCGGCCGCCCTGGCCTACGGCCTGGACAAGGGCAAGGAAGACGAACTCATCCTCGTCTTCTACCTCGGCGGCGGTACCTTTGACGTCTCACTCCTTGAGGTTGGCAAGGACGAAGATAACTTCTCCACCATCCAGGTCCGCTCCACCGCAGGCGACAACCGCCTCGGCGGCGACGACTGGGACCAGCGCGTCGTCAACTACCTGCTGAACCAGCTCAAGGTCAAGGGCATTGACCTGTCCAAGGACAAGATCGCCCTGCAGCGCCTGCGCGAGGCAGCGGAGCAGGCTAAGAAGGAACTCTCCTCCTCCACCAGCACCAACGTCTCCCTCCAGTACCTCTCCGTCACCCCCGACGGCCCGGTGCACCTGGACGAGCAGCTGACCCGTGCCAAGTTCCAGGACCTCACCAAGGACCTGCTCGAGCGCACCAAGAAGCCCTTCCACGACGTCATCAAGGAAGCCGGCATCCAGCTGTCGCAGATCGACCACATCGTGCTGGTCGGCGGCTCCACCCGCATGCCCGCCGTCTACGACCTGGTCAAGGAACTCGCCGGCGGCAAGGAGCCGAACAAGGGCGTCAACCCGGATGAGGTCGTCGCCGTCGGCGCTGCCCTGCAGGCCGGTGTCCTGAAGGGCGAGCGCAAGGACGTCCTCCTGATCGACGTCACCCCGCTCTCCCTCGGCATTGAAACCAAGGGCGGCATCATGACGCACCTGATCGAACGCAACACGGCCATCCCGACCAAGCGCTCGGAGACCTTCACCACGGCGGACGACAACCAGCCGTCCGTGGCGATCCAGGTCTTCCAGGGCGAGCGCGAGTTCACCCGCGACAACAAGCCGCTGGGCACCTTCGAGCTGACCGGCATCGCGCCGGCCCCGCGCGGGGTCCCGCAGGTCGAGGTCACCTTCGACATCGATGCGAACGGCATCGTGCACGTCTCCGCGAAGGACAAGGGCACCGGCAAGGAACAGTCCATGACCATCACGGGCGGTTCCAGCCTCTCCAAGGAAGACATCGACCGCATGGTCAAGGACGCCGAGGAGCACGCAGCAGAGGACAAGGCCCGCCGCGAGGCAGCCGACACCCGCAACACTGCCGAGCAGCT
>DASWAW010000150.1:0-2084 GCA_036390955.1 Arthrobacter sp. | reverse complement strand
GCCGCCGTGCTGGCCTATCTCGCCGGAATGCCGCAGCTGGCCGTCGCGATCGTCGTGGTGGTCCTCGTCAACGGGGTCTTCGCCTACATCCAGCAGGAGCGGGCCCAGCACGCGGCCTCCAAGCTCCGCGAGCTGCTCCCGGCCATGGTCTCCGTCCGCCGGGACAACCGCGTCATCAAGGTCCACACCACCGAGCTGGTGCCGGATGACGCCGTCGTACTGGTGGCCGGCGACCGGGTCCCGGCGGACCTCCGGCTGGCGCTGGCCACGGGCTGTTCGGTGGACGAATCGATGCTCACCGGCGAAAGCGAAGCCGTCACCAAGGCCCCCGGGGACACCGTCTTCGGCGGGACGTTCCTGGTCAACGGCGAGGCCGAAGGAATCGTCAAGGTCACCGGCGGCGGCACCCGGCTTGCAGAGATCGCGGCGCTGTCAGGAAAAGTCGAGGCGCCGCCCAGCCCGCTCGCGCGGGAACTGCAACGGATCGTCCGCATCATCGCCGCCGTGGCGCTGGGCATCGGCGGGCTGTTTTTTGTGCTGTCCCTCCTGGTCGGAATCTCCTGGCGGGACGCGTTCCTCTTCGCGATCGGCGTGGCCGTGGCGCTGGTGCCCGAAGGCCTGCTGCCCACGGTCACGCTGTCCCTGGCCGTCGGGGCGCAGCGGATGGCGCAGCGCAACGCACTGGTCCGGAACCTGGAAGCCGTGGAAACCCTCGGCTCCACCACCTTCATCTGCACGGACAAGACCGGCACTTTGACGCAGAACCGGATGAACGCCGTCGAGGTCTGGACCCCGGCCGGGGTGCTCAGCATCATCGGCGCCGGGTACGGGCCCGAGGCTGAGATCACCGGGACCGGAACCGGGGAGGCCCAGCACCTCAGCACCGCCGCGCTGGCCGCCTCCGTGGGCCGTGCCGTGCTGCATGAGGGCAAGTGGATCGCCGAGGGCGACCCGATGGAGGCCGCCATCGCCGCGCTGGCCGCCCGGCTGGCTGGTCCCGGGCACGCCCCCGGGGAGCCGGACGTCTCGCACCGCTTCGCCTTTGATCCCCGCCGGCTGCGGGAGTCCGCCATCGTGGGGACCACCCTGTACGTCAAGGGCGCCCCCGAGTCCGTGATTCCGCTGTGCGGGGCGGACGGCGCCGACCGCGCCGTGCGCATGGTGGACGAGATGGCCTCCCACGGGCTGCGGGTCCTGGCAGTGGCCGAGCGGAGCCTGCCCGGCCTGCCGGGCGCCAGCTTCCGGCTCGAGGATGTTGAGAGCGGATTGACGCTGCTCGGGCTGATCGGCCTGCACGACCCGCCCCGGGCGGAGGTCCGGCTGGCACTCGAGGCGGCCCGCGAGGCGGGCATCAAGGTCGCGATG
Organism: Arthrobacter sp.; assembly: GCA_036390955.1. GTDB lineage: Bacteria > Actinomycetota > Actinomycetes > Actinomycetales > Micrococcaceae > Arthrobacter. The sequence goes on along the minus strand of DASWAW010000150.1, from coordinate 719 downwards.
GTCACCGGCGACCATGCCTTCACCGCGGCCGCCATCGCCCGGGAAACCGGACTGATCGGCTCCCCCGAACTGGTGCTGGAGGGACACAACCTGCCCGAGGACGACGCCGTCCTGACCGCGCTGCTGGACCGCGACGGCGTCGTGGTCAGCCGGGTCACCCCGGAACAGAAACTGCGGGTGGCCCGGCTGCTCCAGCGCCGCGGCCACGTGGTGGCGATGACCGGCGACGGCGTCAACGACGGCCCGGCCCTCCAGCAGGCCGACATCGGCGTCGCCATGGGACTGAGCGGCACGGACGTGGCCCGCGAGGCAGCCGACCTCGTGCTGCTCGACGACGACTTCGCCACCATCATCGCCGCGGTGGAGCAGGGCCGCGCCACGTACGCGAACATCCGGCGCTTCCTGACCTACCACCTGACGGACAACGTCGCCGAACTCACCCCGTTCGTGATCTGGGCGCTCTCCGGCGGCCGCTTCCCGCTGGCGCTGAGCGTGCTGCAGATCCTCGCCCTCGACATCGGCACCGACCTGCTCCCCGCGCTGGCGCTGGGCAGCGAGGCCCCGAGCAAGGGAACGCTGAAGCGCGCGCCGGAGCGGCGGCACCTGATGGACCGGGCACTGATGATCCGGGTGTTCGGCGTGCTGGGACCGGTCGAGGCGCTCTTCGAAATGACGGCGTACACGGCGGTGCTGCTCGGTGCCGGCTGGACCCCCGGGGC
>DASWAW010000149.1:0-7005 GCA_036390955.1 Arthrobacter sp. | reverse complement strand
GAGGCGTTTGTCGATGTCGTCTGGGTCCAGTGTGGAGGATCAACCCGTTTCGATCGGTGCCGAAGAAGGCTACCTGAGGGACTACTACGAGCACCTCGCCGAAGAAGACGCGCGGGCGTACCCCCAGGAGTTGCTCGCTGCACGGGCGCAGACGCACCGCTCAACGGCGGCGACCCGTTTCCCCGGCACCGCCAACATCACCATCTCCGACGAGGCGGAACGCAGCGTCGTTTACATCGTCACCGACGATATGCCCTTCCTCGTTGATTCGGTCAACGCGGAACTTGTCCGGCAGAAAGCTCCCATCCACCTGGTGATGCATCCGCTGTTCGTCGTGACCCGCAACCGTGAGAGCGGTGAACTCGTCCGGGTCTCCCGGGTTCCCTCGCACCTGGGGATTTCCAGCGGAGACACCGCCGCGATGCCCAACCTGTCGTACCTGATTGCCCAGGGGGACAACGCCTCCCACATGGAATCGTGGATCGCCGTCGAAATCGACCGGGTCGACGACGCGAAGCGTGCGGCGCTGACGGAGGGCATCGGCCGGGTGCTCGCCGATGTGCGAGCCGCCGTCGAGGACTGGCCGAAGATGCGGAACCGCGCCCTGCAGATCGCCCAGGACCTGGACACCCTCGCCAATCCTGCGCAGATCGCCGAACTCCGCCAGGCCCAGGAGCTGCTCCGCTGGCTGGATGACGGGAACTTCACCTTCCTCGGCTACCGCGAATATGACCTCAAGAACGAATCCGGCGAGGATGTCCTGGAACCCCGGGAAGAGAGCGGCCTTGGTCTGCTGCGCGGCGGCGCCGACACCCCGCACCAGATCCAGCACCTCACCGAGACGGGCCGGAAGAAAGCGCGCGAAAAGCGCGCGCTTGTCATCACCAAGGCCAACTCCCGCTCCACCGTCCACCGCTCCGCATACCTGGACTACATCGGCGTCAAGAGCTTCGACGCGGCCGGCAACGTCAACGGTGAACGCCGCTTCATCGGGCTCTTCGCGACCACGGCCTACGCCGGGTCCGTACGCGACATCCCGGTGGTCCGCGAGAAAGTCGCCGCGGTACTGAGCGAGGCCGGCTTCCCGCCGGATTCCCACTCCGGCAAGGACCTCCTGGGCATCCTCGAAACCTACCCCCGCGACGAACTCTTCCAGATCGAAATTCCCGATCTGGCCGCCATTGCGACAGGCATCCAGCGTCTGCAGGAACGGCGCCGGACCCGGCTGTTCCTCCGTCCGGACATCTACGGGCGCTTTATGTCCGCCCTTGTCTACCTGCCGCGCGACCGGTACACCACGAACGTGCGCCTGCGCATCGAGCAGGAACTCCGGGAGACCTTCGACGCCGTGTCCATCGACTACGAGGCGCGGATGACCGAATCCGCCCTGGCCCGGCTCTTCTTCCGGATCAGGCTTCCGAAGAACGCCGATGTCAGCAACGTCAACAGCGACGATCTTGAGAAGCGGCTGGTCCGCGCCGCCCGCTCGTGGAGCGAAGGCATCACCGAGGTCCTGCGCGCCCGCGAAGACGGAGGCCTCGACGACGACGGCGCCAAGGAACTGGCCGCTGTATGGGCCGAGGCTTTCCCCGCGAGCTACCGCGTCGACTATGAGGTGGAGGATGCCCTGGAGGACATCGCCCGCTTCGAAAAGTATGGTGCCGCGCCGGCGGAGGAAGCCGCCGGGGAACATCCCGGCGTCCACGTCTACCTCCCCGACGGCGCCGGTGCGACGCTGGAGGAGGACGCCCGCGTCAAGCTCTACATGCTCGAGCCCAAGAGCCTGAGCCAGATCCTGCCCTACTTCCACAACCTGGGCCTGGAGGTCCTGGACGAACGCCCGTTCGAGATCGAAACTGCGGACCACCGCGACTTCTTCCTCTACGACCTCGGCCTGAAATACCCGGCAGGGGTCGACCCGCTCAAGACCGGGCCGCTTCTCGCGGATTCCTTTGGTGCCGCGGTCTCCGGTGCCGTGGAATCTGACAGTTTCGACCGGCTCGTGCTGCGCGAAGGCATGCACTGGCGCCAGATCGTTGTGCTGCGCGCCTATGCCAAATACATGCGGCAGATGGGCAACACCAACTCCTACGGATTCCTGGCCGACACGCTGCTGGCCAACCCCGATGTCAACCGCGGACTCAGTGCCCTGTTCGAGGCCCGCTTCGATCCCTCGCTTGGCGAGGAGGCGCGCCGGATCAGGCAGGACGAGGTCCTGGCAGGACTGGACGCGGCGATCGAAAAAGTCGCGACCCTCGACGCCGACCGTGTGCTGCGCACGTTCAAGAACCTGATCCAGGCGACGCTGCGGACCAACTACTTCCAGAACAAGCCGCACCTCAGTTTCAAGCTGGACCCGTCCGCCATTGAGGGCCTGCCGTTCCCCAGGCCCATGTTCGAGATCTGGGTTTACTCGCCCCGGGTCGAAGGCGTGCACCTGCGCTTCGGCAAGGTCGCCCGCGGTGGGCTGCGCTGGTCGGACCGGCGCGAGGATTTCCGAACGGAGATCCTGGGCCTGGTCAAGGCCCAGACGGTCAAAAACGCCGTCATCGTGCCCACCGGCGCCAAGGGCGGGTTCTACGCCAAGCAGCTCCCGGACCCCGCAGCGGACCGCACCGCGTGGATGGCGGAGGGCATCGAAAGCTACAAGACGTTCATCCGCGGACTCCTGGACGTCACGGACAACCTCGTCACGACCCAGGAGGGTGAACAGCTGGTGCCGCCGGCCGACGTCGTACGGCACGACGACGCCGATTCCTACCTCGTCGTCGCGGCCGACAAGGGCACGGCGTCCTTCTCCGACATCGCCAACGGCCTGGCCGCGGAATACGGGTTCTGGCTCGGCGATGCCTTCGCCTCCGGCGGCTCCGTCGGCTACGACCACAAGGCCATGGGCATCACCGCCCGCGGTGCCTGGGAGTCGGTCAAGCGCCACTTCAGCGAGCTGGACCTGGACACCCAGTCCGAGCCGTTCACGGTCGTCGGCGTCGGCGACATGTCGGGCGACGTGTTCGGCAACGGCATGCTCCTGTCCAAGCACATCCGGCTGCTCGCCGCGTTTGACCACCGGCACATCTTCCTGGACCCCACCCCGGACGAAGCCGTCTCCTTCGCCGAGCGCCAGCGCCTCTTCGAACTGCCCCGTTCCTCCTGGGACGACTACGACAAGGCACTGATCAGTGAAGGCGGCGGTGTGTTCGCCCGCCAGGCCAAGTCCATCCCGGTCTCGGACCAGGTCAGGTCCGCGCTGGGACTGCCCGACGGGACCACCCGGCTCAGCCCGCCGGAACTGCTGCGCGCGATCCTGCTCGCCCCGGCCGACCTGCTGTACAACGGCGGAATCGGCACCTACGTCAAAGCCAGCACGGAAACCAACGCCGAGGTCGGCGACAAGGCCAACGACTCCATCCGCGTCGATGGCCGCGAACTGCGCGTGAAGGTGGTCGGCGAAGGCGGAAACCTCGGCATGACGCAGCGCGGCCGTATTGAGGCGGCCCTGCAGGGCGTCATCCTGAACACCGACGCGATCGACAACTCCGCCGGCGTGGACTGCTCCGACCACGAGGTCAACATCAAGATCTTCGTGGACCGGATGGTGGCCGCGGGCAAGCTGGATCCAGCGGAGCGTTCGGAGTTCCTGGCATCGATGACCGATGAAGTCGGCCGGCTCGTGCTGGAGGACAACATCGACCAGAACATCCTGCTGCTCAACGACCGGATGAGGGTCTCCGAATGGAGCCCCAGCTACGAACGCCTGATGGACTGGCTGGAGAAGTCCGCCGATCTCAAACGCGATCTGGAGGCGCTGCCGACCACGGAGACGCTGCGCGAGCGGCTGGAACAGGGCCAGGGCCTGACCTCGCCGGAGCTGTCGGTGCTGGCGGCCTATGCCAAGATCGAACTCGCCTCGGCACTGCGGGACAGCGACTTGTCCGAGGACCCATGGTTCCGGCAGACACTGCGGGCCTACTTCCCGCAGCAGCTGCGGGACCGGTTCGACGCCGAGCTGGACACGCATCCCCTGCGGCGCGAAATCATCGCCACGGTGGTGGCGAACGACATGATCAACATGGGCGGCATCACCTTCGCGTTCCGGGCCATGGAGGAGACCTCGGCCACCGAGGCCGCTGTCGCCAAGGCGTTCGTGGCGCTCCGGGAAGTCTACGAACTGGACATCATGGTCGGTGAACTCAACGAGCTGCCCGCGTCCTTCCCGACCGAGCACTGGAGCACCGTCCACCTGGACATCCGCCGGCTCCTGGACCGGGCCGTGCGGTGGGTGCTGAGCCAGAGCAACGCCTCCCGGCCCATCGCCGAGATCGTCGGCGAGTTCAAGCCGCTGATGGATCCGATGCGGGCCCGCCTGCTGGACTATCTGCGCGGCGACGACCGTGCCCGGGTGGCCGAATGGCTGGAAAAGGCGCGCGGCTGGGAACTGCCGGAGGATCTGGCCCACCGTTGGGCGGAACTGTTCGAGAGCTTCGTGTTGCTCGATATCGCCAAGATCGTCCACGTCAGTCCGGAACCCGTGGAGAACATCGCACATGTCTACTACACGGTGTTCAACCGCTTCCATGCTGACTCCCTACTGGAGCGCATCACGAAGCTGCCCAGGAGGGACCGCTGGCAGGCCCTGGCCCGGGCGGCCCTCCGTGACGATCTTTACTCGACCGTTTCGGATATGACGACGGCGGTGCTGGAGGCCACGTCTCCGGAAATGCCGGCGGAGGAGCGGCTTGTCGCCTGGGAGAGCCAGAATGTGGAGCAGCTGGACCGGGCGAGGAGCATGTTTGACGAGGTGAACGCCCTCGAGGCCGATGACATGGCCTCGCTGTCGGTAGCATTGAGGCTCTTGAGGTCAATCGTTCGACGCTAGGCAGCTGAAAGCTGCGGGCGTCGCAAATGGAGGTGCTGTGGCAATCTTTACGGACCCTATCAGGGAGCATGCTGATTTCGGGCCGGGGGATGCCGAGTGGCTGCACCTCCTCGTCGGCGACTGGCAGATGGTCGCGGACCTGGCGTTCGCCGACCTGGCGCTGTGGTTTCCGCACCCGGAGTTCGGCTACGTGGCGCTGGCCCACGTCCGCCCCTCCACCACGCACACGGTGTTCCACGCCGACTTCGTGGGGGAGGGGATCCGGTCCGACCTGAAGCCGCTGGTCGACAAGGCGTGGGAGAGCCGCACGATCGAGCGCTCCAACGAGACCAACTGGAGCAGCGACATGGCCCTGCGGGTCGAGGCTGTGCCGATGGTCCGCAACGGCCGGACTCTGGCCATCGTCACGACCCACATGGACCTTTCCAGCTCGCGGATGCCGTCGCGGCTGGAGCTGACCTACCGGCAATGCGCCTACGATCTGCTGCGGATGGGGACGCTGGGACTCTGGCCGGACTTCGCCTCGCCCACCGGATCCCGCCGCGGGGCGCCCCGCGTCGGGGACGGTCTGATCCGGCTCGACGCCGAGGGCATCGTCCAGTATGCGAGCCCCAACGGGGTCTCCGCGTTCCGCCGGCTCGGTGACGGCGAGTCACTGGAAGGCCGGAGCCTGGCCGAGGTCACCGCGGGCCTGCTGAAGGACCGCCGCATGGTGGACGAAACCCTGCCGCTGGTGGTCACGGGCCGTATGCCGTGGCGCAGTGAAATTGAGTCCCGCGGGGTCAGCCTGTCGCTGCGGGCGATTCCCCTGCGTGATGAACAGCAGCGCTTTGGGGCCCTGGTCCTCTGCCGGGACGTCTCGGAGCTGCGGCGCCGGGAGATGGAACTCGTCACGAAGGACGCCACGATCCGCGAGATCCACCACCGGGTGAAGAACAACCTGCAGACCGTCGCCGCCCTGCTGCGGATGCAGTCACGGCGCATGGTCAGCGACGAGGCGAAGCAGGGACTCGAGCAGGCGATGCGGCGGGTGGCCACGATCGCCCTCGTGCACGAGACGCTGTCGCAGGGCCTGACCCAGAGCGTGGACTTCGATGAGCTCATCGGCCGCCAGTTCCGGCTCTCGGCCGAGGTGGCTTCCCCGTCCCAGCAGGTGAAGACGGCGCGCTCCGGACTCTTCGGCGAGCTGCCGAGTGATTTTGCCACGCCGCTGGCGCTGGTGATCAACGAGCTGGTGGCGAACGCCGTCGAACATGGCCTGGCGGGCCGGACCGGAACCGTCTGGCTGATCGCGGACCGCTCCGAAAGCGAGGACGGTGACGAGCTGCTCACCGTGACCGTGGCCGACGACGGCATCGGCATCCCGGCGACCCCGTATGTGGAAGGACTCGGCCTGCAGATCGTGCGCACCCTGGTGACCAGCGAGCTGGGCGGCAGCATTCAGTGGAGTGCGCGGGACGGCGGCGGAACCGCGGTCCAGATTGTGCTCAGCCTTGCCACACGGTAGCCGGGGCCGGGTCCTCCGGGCCACACGGTAGCCGGGGCAGGGTCCTCCGGGCCAGTTTCGCCTGTGCCGCTTTCCCTGGCTGCGCTGCCGGCTGCCGGCGGCTTAACCGGCAATGGCCGCAGACGAAAGTCTGCGGCCATTGTTGTCCTGCGGGGATTACGGTTCGCCGGCGGGCCGGCTGCAGGAATCCCGGGGTTAGGAGGCGCGGCGGGCGCGGGCGGCGCGGCGCTTGAGGGCGCGGCGTTCGTCTTCGCTCATGCCGCCCCAGACGCCGGCGTCCTGGCCGGACTCGAGCGCCCACTGCAGGCACGTGTCGACAACTGGGCATCGACGGCAAACACTCTTGGCTTCCTCGATCTGGAGGAGGGCAGGACCGGTGTTTCCTACGGGGAAGAAAAGCTCCGGGTCCTTGTCAAGGCACGCTGCGCGGTTACGCCAATCCATGCTGATCAGTCACTCCATTCCTGGGCACACGTTAAAGGCCTTTGTGAAATTATTCACTAGAGGCTTCATAAGAAAGGGGCCCTCTGGGGCCCCCTCGGTCATCTGGATTAAGCGTGTCATGTTAACGCTGCGTAAACAAGGGGTAATTGGCTGCAAAATGCCTTGGGATCGTGAGCGA
>DASWAW010000148.1:0-10690 GCA_036390955.1 Arthrobacter sp. | reverse complement strand
GTTACTTCTTGCCGCCGAAGCCCTTGAAGCGAGCGTTGAAGCGCTCGACGCGGCCTGCAGAGTCCATGATGCGCTGCTTGCCCGTGTAGAACGGGTGGGACTCGGAGGAGATTTCGACGTCGATAACCGGGTAGGTGTTTCCGTCTTCCCACTCGATGGTCTTCTTGGAAGACACGGTGGACTTGGTCAGGAACTTGACGCCGGAAGCCAGGTCGTTGAAAACAACAGCTTCGTACTTCGGGTGAGTATTAGTCTTCATAATTGGACCTTCGTTCGCACAACTGGATTTTGCCAGTTGCCAGGTATGAATGGGATGGCCAGCGGAATGCACCGGACGGCCAGCTATCAATCATAGCGGAAAGTCGGCCGCGCCGCCGCCTGAGAAGCGGCGCGGTTCAATCGCGGGGCCGGAGCTCCCAGAAGGCAACGGCCGACGCCGCCGCGACGTTGAGCGAGTCAACGCCCGCGCGCATGGGGATCTTCACGGCGAGGTCGACGGCGGCGAGGGTGGCCGCGCTCATCCCGGCGCCCTCGGTGCCGAGCACAAGCGCGAGTTTCTCCGGCCGGCGGGCCGCCAGCTCGTCGAGGTCCACGGCGTCGTCGGTAAGCTCCATGGCGGCCACGGTGAAGCCCTGACCGCGGAGCACTTGGAGTGCCTCCGGCCAGTCCTCCAGCCGCGCCCACGGCACCTGGAACACCGTCCCCATGCTGACCCGGACACTGCGGCGGTACAGCGGATCCCCGCAGCGCGGCGAGACGAGGACGGCGTCGACGCCCAGGGCCGCGGCGGAGCGGAAGATCGCGCCGACGTTGGTGTGGTCCACAATGTCCTCCAGCACGGCGACCCGGCGGGCCCCGGCGAGGAGTTCCGGCAGCGGAACGGGTTCAGGCCGCTGCATGGCTGCCATGGCGCCGCGGTGCAGATGGAAGCCGGTGATGTCCTCCAGGAGCGCGGCGGAACCGATGTACGCGGGGACGTCCGGGTACTGCTCGAAGACGTCGGCGAGCTCCTCCAGCCATTTCTCGGCGAGAAAGAAGGAGCGCGGCCGGTGTCCTGCCGCGAGGGCGCGGCGGAGCACCCGGGAGGACTCGGCGATGTACATCCCCTCGGCGGGTTCCCGGAGTTTGCGCAGGTGAACGTCGGTCAGCCGGGTGTAGTCGGAGACCCGGGGGTCATCCGCGGAGTCAAGGCGGTGGAAAGTCACGGGGAGGCCATTTCAGCGGGGGAAGTCAGCGGTTACGGGAGCGGGTCACTTGAACAGGTTGGCGATCATGAACCCCAGGGCGACGAGCCCCAGGACGAAGATGACACCGCGCAGGACCACCGGGGACAGCCGGCGGCCGACCTTGGAGCCGACCAGGCCGCCGATCAGCGAGCTGACCGCGATCAGTCCGACGACGGGCCAGTCGATCCGGCCGAAGGCGAAGAGCAGGTAGGAGGCCGCTGCCACGACGTTCACGCCCAGGACGAGGATGTTCTTCATGGCGTTGGCGTTCTGGATGGTTCCTGTCATGAAGATGCCCAGGATCCCGACCAGCAGGATGCCCTGCGCCGCGACGAAGTATCCGCCGTACACGCCGGCCAGGTACACCAGGACGACGAGGACGACGCCGTGGCCGCGGTCACGGATGGCGTGCTCGGGATTCTGCTCCCGGTTCCGGACCCACCGCTGCAGCCGGGGCTGAAAGGCCACCATCAGCAGCGCGAGCACAATCAGGACAGGGGCGGCGTAGTGGAAGACCTTCTCCGGCAGGTGCAGCAGCAGGTAGGCCCCGGTGATGCCGCCCAGCAGCGAGGCGGGCAGCAGCTTGAGCAACTGCTTGCCGCGACCCTTCAGTTCCTTGCGGTAGCCCCAGGCGCCGGCGGCATTCCCGGCGACCAGGCCCATCGCGTTGCTGATGGACGCGGTGACCGGCGCGTAACCGAGAGCGATCAGCACCGGAAAGGTCACCAGGGTCCCGGAACCGACCACACTGTTGATGGTGCCGGCCCAGAGCCCGGCGAAGAAGATTAAGACGCTATTGAACAACTCCACGTTCGGTCAGCGTGCCCGCTCAGCGGCGGGCGGTGGCCGTGTACCGGCCGGCGGTGACACTGACGTCCAGCGGCAGCCCGAAGGTCTCGCTCAGGTTCCCGGCGGTAAGCACATCTTCAATCGGTCCCTGGGCCACCACGGCGCCGTCGCGCAACAGCATGGCGTGGGTGAAGCCCGGCGGCACCTCTTCGAGGTGGTGGGTGACCAGGACGATGGCCGGCGCGGCCTCGTCGCGGGCCAGTTCGCTGAGCCGGTGGACAAGATCCTCGCGCCCGGCCAGATCAAGCCCGGCGGCGGGTTCGTCGAGAAGAAGCAGTTCGGGGTCCGTCATGAGTGCCCGGGCGATCTGGACGCGCTTGCGCTCCCCCTCGGAGAGTGAGGCGAACGGACGGTTGAGCAGCGGGCCCATGCCCCATTCGTTCAGCAGGGCGAAGGCGCGGCGTTCGTCGTCCCTCTCGTATCCCTCGCGCCAGCGTCCGGTGACGCCGTACGCGGCCGTCACGACGACGTTGAGGACCTTTTCGTGTTCCGGGATCTGGTTGGCCAGGGCGGCGGAGGACAGGCCGATCCGGGGCCGGAGCTCGAAGACGTCGACGGCGCCCAGGATCTCCTCCAGGATGCCCGCCATCCCGCTCGTGGGGTGGATCCGCGCCGCAGCCAGCTGCAGCAGAGTGGTCTTGCCGGCGCCGTTGGGGCCCAAAATCACCCAACGCTCGCCTTCCCGGACCTGCCAGTCGACCTTGTTCAGGAGCGTCTTTGCCCCACGTACAACGCTGACGGCGGCCATTTCAAGAACATCACTCATAGGAGTAGACACTAGGACAAAACAGCGGACGACTGATAACCGGAACACCGGAGCCGTGCCCGTGGTGCGCTGCCCGGCCGTCGCGGCGTCACCGGGGTGCAACCAATTCGGGGCCTCCGCCGCATGATCGCTAGGATTGCAGCCATGACCCTGAACGTGACCGCAGTGAGCTACGCCCCGAAACTGACCCTTCCCGAGGTAGAGCAGCTCCGCGCGCTGCTCGCCGGAGCGGGTGTGTCGCTGGACGCCGAAACCCGCACCGGAGACGACCGCTTCGAGGTCTACTCGGCGGACGGCAGCTTTGACCCGGGTGCCGGCACGCACACCGGACTGGACGCCGGTCCGGACACTGGCCTGGACGCCGGCACGGACGCCGGCCTGGACCAAGAGGCGGCGCTGGCCGGGCTTCGCCGGACGGCGGCAGATAAGGGCCCGGCCGGAGTGGACACGGCCATTGTCCCCGCCTCCCTGCGCACCGCGCGGCGGAAGTTCCTGATCATGGACGTGGACTCCACCCTGATCCAGCAGGAAGTGATCGAGCTCCTGGCCGCCTACGCGGGCAAGCGTGAAGAAGTGACGGCCGTAACTGAGGCCGCCATGCGCGGGGAGCTGGACTTCGCCCAGAGCCTGCACGCGCGGGTGGCCGTGCTCGCCGGGCTGCCGGCCGACGTCGTCGATTCCGTCCGTGCCGAGGTGAAGCTGAGCCTCGGGGCGGCGGAGCTCGTGGCCGCCTTCCAGGCCGCCGGGCATGTTGTGGCCGTGGTCTCCGGCGGTTTCAACCAGATCCTGCGTCCGATCGCGGAGGGCCTGGGGCTGGACTACTGGGTCGCCAATGAGCTCGAAATCGTCGACGGAGCCCTCACCGGAAAGGTCATCGGCGAGGTCATCGACCGGGCGGCGAAGGAGAAGTACCTGCGCGAGTGGGCCGCCCGGGAAGGCATCCCGATGGAGCACACGATTGCCGTGGGCGACGGCGCCAACGATCTGGACATGCTCGGCGCGGCGGGGATCGGCGTGGCGTTCAACGCCAAACCGGCTGTCCGCGCCGTCGCGGATGCCGCGGTGAACCTGCCGTACCTCGACGCAGTCCGGCACATCGCCGGCGTCTGAGGCTGCGGAACACACGGAAGGCCGGGGCAACCGCCCCGGCCTTCCGCGTGTTCCGCCAATAAAGCCGGTACTTAGTTGCTGCTCTTGTCGAAGTAATCGGCGCCGCCGACGTACTCGGTGTGGCCGCTCTCGACGTCGGCGGTGACCATCTTGGCGACCTCCGCGGCGAACTCCTTGACCGAGTACAGCCGTCCGGCTTCGGCGCGGCGTGCCTCGATGGCGCCCGGGTTGGAGCGGTCCAGCAGGGTGGCCGTGACGGTGCCCTCGATCATGTCGCCGGAAACGACGACGAGCGAGATGCCCTTCTCAGCCAGGTTCGGAATGAGCTCGCGGAGTGCGTCCTCGCCGGCGCGCTTGCTGCGTGCCACTGGCTCGTAGTTCGCCATGGTGGGCACGGTGTTGATGAAGTGGGCCTGGTGGCTCGTCACGAAGACCACCCGGGAGCCCTCGGGCATCAGCGGGACTGCAGCGTTGAGCATGTTCACCTGCGCGTCGCGGTTGAGCTTGAGCGCGTAGTCCTCTTCCATCCCGGATTCCATCCCGCCGGAGGCGTTGAGGACCAGGACGTCAAGCGAGCCGAAGCTCTCCATCGCGGCGCTGGCCAGGGCCTGGACGCCTTCCTGGGTGGTGAGGTCGGCGCCGACGGCAGCGGCACGGCCCCCGGCCGCCTCGATCTCCGCAACGACTTTGTTGGCACGCGGTGCCTTCTGGCGGTAGTTGACGACGACGGCGGCGCCCTCGGCGGCGAGGAACTTGGCGACTTCTGCGCCGATGCCCCTCGATGAACCGGTCACGATAGCGGTCTTGTTGTCTAGCAGTCCCATACGAGCTCCTTTGTTCCAAACGTCCAAAAACGGTGGGTCTGCAGTCCATCATGCCAGCGGTGCAGGAGTTTTCTGTTGTCCGGGTTCCACAAAGAAGCCGCAGCAGCCTAGTGGCGGGCCGGCCAGCGGGCGTAGGCTCGCCCGCATGGAAGCTCCGCGCGGCAGGCGCCGGGACGCTGTGCGCAGGGGGGTCCCGTGCCCCGCGGTGTGAGCGAGGAATCCACGCCGGAGCAGGTTTTCAGCGGCTCCCCCCGCGGCCTGGAACTGTTCCGCGCGGTGGAGCGGATGCTGGCCGCGCCCACGCCGCCGACGGTCCGGGCAACGAAAAGCCAGGTGGCCTTCCGGGGCAAACGTGGCTACGCGTACCTCTGGTGGCCCGGCCGTTACGTCGCTTCCGACGTGCCGGCGGTACTGTCGCTTGCCCTGCCGCGCCGTGTCGACTCCGCCAGGTTCAAGGAGGTAGTAAATCCGTCGCCGGGGATGTGGATGCACCATCTGGAGCTGCACAGCGAGGACCAGCTCGACGACGAGGTTGCCGATTGGCTGCGCGAGGCCCGCGCGGCAGCGGGCTGAGGCCTTTAGCGGCTGTCTGGAGCCATGACAGGGCGGGCGGACCGAAAGCGTCCGCCCGCCTGGCCGCGTCTGCTGCTAGCTGTGGTCGATCCTGATTTTCTTGGCCGTCGTGTCCGGCGCTGTCACCGGGGCAGGCGCCCGGACCTCAAGAACGCCGTCCTTGTAGGTGGCGGTAATGTCTTCTTCCTTGGCACCGGGCGGCAGCGCAACGCTTCGCGTGAAGGAGCCGTAGCGGAACTCCGAGCGGTAGCCGTCCTTGCTCTTGTGCTCGGTCTTCTCTTCGCGTTCCGCCCTGATGTGCAGCATGCCCTCGCTGACGGAGACGTCGACGTCCTTGTCGGGGTCAATCCCCGGAACCTCAGCGCGCACCACCAAGGTGGTGCCGTCGACAAACTGCTCGACCTTGATGGACGGTGTCATTGTCAGGTCGCCGTCGAGGAAACGCTTGATCGGCTCCAGCACGTCCGACGGCACCCACTTGTTCAGTTCAGCCATGATTTTCCTCCTGGATCCATGCCCCTGCCCTGGCGCGGTCAGGGGCTGTAGCCCCATTACACACCCGGGAGTCGTTGGCGCTAAGGGCAAAAGGTCCCATCGTGGCCTGACCGCTGACGGCTGACCGCAACGGGCAGGAACACCAGGAGACTGCTGAGTTAGTGGCCCATGCCGAGGCCGCCGTCGACCGGGATAACGGCGCCGGAGATGTAGGCTGCTTCGTCACTGGCGATCCAACGGACCACGTTGGCGACCTCGGAGGCTTCGGCGAACCGCGCGGCGGGAACCTTGGCCAGATAGTCCTTCTGGGTTGCCTCGGGCAGTTCCGCCGTCATGTCGGTGTTGATGAAGCCCGGTGCCACCACGTTCGCGGTGATGCCGCGGGAGCCCAGTTCGCGGGTCAGGGAGCGGGCGATGCCGACGAGTCCGGCCTTGGACGCCGAATAGTTGATCTGGCCGGGCGCACCGTAGAGCCCGGAAACGGAGGAAATCAGGACGACGCGGCCCTTGCGGGCCCGGATCATGCCCTTGGACGCCCGCTTGATCACCCGGAAGGCACCGGTGAGGTTGGTGTCGATTACAGAGGTGAAATCGTCCTCGCTCATGCGCATCAGAAGCGTGTCTTTGGTGATGCCGGCGTTCGCTACCAGCACCTCGACGGCGCCGTGGGCGGCTTCCACCTCAGCGAAAGCGGCGTCCACCGAGGCTTCGTCCGTGACGTCGGCCTTGACGCCGAGAATGCCCTCGGGCAGCGCCGATTCACTGCGGTAGGTGACGGCGACCTTGTCGCCGTTGGCGAGGAAGGCTTCGGCGATGGCGAGGCCGATCCCACGGTTTCCGCCGGTGATCAGGACGCTGCGGCCGGTGGTTGCTGTTTCAGACATGGTGGGGCTCCGGAATTCTGCGGCGGGACGGCGCCGCGCTGGGGGCGGGATTTTCCTGCCTCCGATCTTAGCGCCCGGCGCCGCCCCGTTTGGGCGGCTCTGCCGATGGTGAGAGAATTGCTTTAAGCCTTGGGAGCGTGATCTGACAGCCTTGACACTCAAAAACAGACCCGGTGTACCTGTGCCCGGGAACCCGGACCTACCGTCCGGTGATTCCGAGGTTCACAGCATTACGGACGCCGCCGCCGCACACTCCGAAGAGATGCGCCAGCGGATGATCAAGTACGCCGTGGCCATGGGGATCCGCATGGTGTGCCTGATCCTGATTTTTGTGGTGGATGGCTGGCTGAAGATCCTTCCGGTCATCGGGGCCGTCTTCCTGCCCTGGTTCGCCGTCGTCATCGCCAACGGCAGCGACAAGGCGGAGGTCCACGCCGATTCCCTGCTGGACTACGCACCCCTCGCGCAGCTCGATGCGCCGGCCGCCGGCCCAGGCGATGCGGCTGACGGGGCGTCGGATGACCCGTCGCTGACACTGTTGCAGGGCGAACTCGTCGAGGATGAAGACGTTCCGACGGACAGCACCCGGTCCCCCGGAAACGACAGTGCCGCCGGACACGATGGCGACCATGGAAACGACAGCGCACCCGGACACAACGGCGATCATGGACGGGCAGCATCTTGAACCTTTTTGACCTCACGGGGAACGGCGGTGCGGCAGGGCCGGCGGAAGCCGTCTGTTCCCGTAAGGCTTGCCGGAGCGGCGCCGAATGGCAGCTGCTCTGGAACAACCCAAAAATCCACACCCCCGAACGGCGCAAGATCTGGCTGGCCTGTGGAGAGCACCGGGCCTGGCTCGAGGAGTACCTGCAGACCCGCGGGCTCTGGAAGGACACAGTGGCATTGGACCCGGCAGGCAAGGCAAGCTGAATGTACCGTTTTCTCTTCTCCAGGAAGTGGCTGGGGTACCTGTTGCTCGCCGCGATCTTCGCGGCCGCCTGCGTCGGCTTGGGCCGCTGGCAGATGGACCGCCGCGCCGAGACGCTGGCCGAGATCAACCGCGTCACCTCCAACTATTCCGCCGCGCCCGTCCCGTTTGCCCAGGTCAGGGACCAGTTCCGCTCGCTGGCGGCGGACCGCGAGTGGACCCAGGTGGAACTCAAAGGCAGTTACGATGCTGCCGGGCAGCGCATCGTCCGGAACCGTCCGCTCAACGGCCAGCCCGGCTACGAAGTTGTGGTCCCCTTCAGGGTGGAAAGCGGTGAGACGGTTGTGATCGACCGCGGCTGGCTGCCGATCGGCAACAACAACCCCGGCCGGCCCGACTCGGTCCCCGCTCCCCCGCAAGGTGTTGTGACCGTCGTCGCCCGGCTCAAACCCGCCGAGCCCGCGCTCCAGCGCGGCGCACCGGACGGCCAACTGGCCTCGATCGACCTCGCCGCCTATTCCGGCCAGCTGGATTACCCCCTGCTGACCGGCGCTTACGCCCAGCTGGCGTCAGAGAGCCCGGCGGTGGCGGACATGCCCTTCCCGTTCCCCAAGCCGACCACCGAGGAGGGCACGCACCTGTCCTACTCGCTGCAGTGGTTCGCCTTCGGAGTGCTGATGTTCATCGGCTTCGGGTACGCGGCCCGGCAGCAGGCGCGGAACGCAGCCATTGACGCCGAGGACGCGGAAGCCCAGGGCGCCGAGACAGGCGGCGGCTTCATGCACTCCAGCGGCCCGGTGGCCCGGCGTCGCCCCGTCCCCCGACAGCGGAAGAACGCAACCGCCGAGGAAGAGGAAGACGCCATCCTGGACGCCCAGGGGTTCTGAGGAGTGGCCAGGCTGTTTCCGGAGCCCGTGGCCCGGGTGAAGCATGCGCTGTGCGCTCTGGGTGCCGCGGACACCGTGACGGTGCTCGATTCGAAAGTCCCGACGGCGGCTGCGGCGGCCGCCGCGCTGGGCTGCGACGTCGCCGCGATCACGAACAGCCTCGTGTTCGACGTCGGGGGCGCTCCGCTGCTGATCCTGGCCAGCGGCGCCGGCAGGGTCGATACCCGGAAGGTCGCTGCGCAGCTCGGCGCCGGCAGAATCCGCCGGGCCTCCCCCGAGTTTGTCCTCGCACACACCGGCCAGGAGGTGGGCGGGGTGGCCCCAGTCGGGCATCCGGAGAAAATCCGCACCCTGCTGGACGAGTCCCTGGCGTCCCACCCCGTGCTCTGGGCCGGGGCGGGAGACCACCACTCGATGTTCTCAATCAGTTACGAAGAGCTCCAGCGGATCACCGCAGCGGAGGAGATGCCCGTCCGCTGAACGCCGGCCGGGACGGCTATGCCAGCGTAATGAGGTCCAGGTAATCTTCGTTCCAGTGGTCCTCGATGCCGTCGGGCAGCAGCACCACGCGCTCGGGGTTCAGGGCGGCGACGGCGCCCTCGTCGTGGCTCACCAGCACGACGGCGCCCGTGTAGTTGCTCAAGGCCCCAAGGATCTCCGCGCGGCTGGCCGGGTCGAGGTTGTTTGTGGGCTCGTCAAGGAGCAGCACATTCGCGCTTGAGGCCACAATGGTCGCGAGGGCCAGCCGGGTCTTCTCGCCGCCGG
This sequence comes from Arthrobacter sp., assembly GCA_036390955.1. GTDB lineage: Bacteria > Actinomycetota > Actinomycetes > Actinomycetales > Micrococcaceae > Arthrobacter. The sequence goes on along the minus strand of DASWAW010000148.1, from coordinate 1,383 downwards.
AGAGCACACCGGCGGGCTTGTCGACGTCGTCCCCGGAAAACAGGAACGAGCCCAGGATGTTGCGGACTTCCGCGTCGTTCATGTCCGGGGCGGACGAGCGCATGTTCTGCAGCACCGTACGGTCCACATCGAGCGTCTCGTGCTCCTGGGCGTAGTAACCCACTTTCAGGCCGTGGCCCGCAACGACTTCGCCGGTGTCCGGCTTGTCGACGCCGGCCAGCATCCGCAGGAGGGTCGTCTTGCCGGCGCCGTTGAGGCCCAGGATGACCACCTTGGAGCCGCGGTCGATGGCGAGGTCCACGTCGGTAAAGATTTCCAGTGAGCCGAAGGACTTGCTGAGGCCATCCGCGGTGAGCGGGGTCTTGCCGCAGGGGGACGGATCCGGGAAGCGCAGGGCTGCCACGCGGTCGGTCGCACGCACGGCCTCGAGGCCGCCCAGCAGACGCTCGGCGCGCTTGGCCATGTTCTGCGCGGCGACGGCCTTGGTGGCCTTGGCGCGCATCTTGTTGGCCTGGTCGAAGAGGACCTGGGCCTTCTTCTCCGCGTTGGCGCGCTCCCGCTTGCGGGCCTTCTCGTCCGTTTCGCGCTGCTGGAGGTAGCGCTTCCAGTCCATGTTGTAGAAGTCGATCTGGGCGCGGTTGGGATCGAGCAGGAACACCTTGTTGACGGTGGCCTCCAGCAACTCGGTGTCGTGGCTGATGACGATCAGGCCGCCCTGGTGGTTCCGCAGGAACTCGCGCAGCCACGTGATGGAGTCCGCATCGAGGTGGTTGGTGGGCTCATCGAGGAGCATGGTTTCGGCGTCCGAGTACAGGATGCGGGCCAGCTCCACACGGCGGCGCTGGCCGCCGGACAGGGTTTTGAGCGGCTGGTTCAGCAGCCGGTCCGGGAGGGCAAGGTTGGAGCAGATGGCCGCGGCCTCGGCCTCGGCCGAGTAGCCGCCGGCGGCCAGGAATTCGGATTCCAGCCGGTCGTAGCGGTTCATCGCCTTGCGCTGGACCTCGGCGTCCTCGCTGGCCATGTCCTCATGGGTCTGCTTGAGCTTGTTGACGGCGATGTCCAGGCCGCGGGCGGAAAGAATCCGGTCGCGGGCCAGTTGCTCCATGTCCGGGGTCCGGGGATCCTGCGGCAGGTAGCCGATCTCGCCGCTGCGGGTAACCTTGCCGCCGGCGGGCTGGCCTTCGCCTGCGAGCACACGGGTCAGTGTGGTCTTGCCTGCACCGTTACGGCCTACAAGGCCGATCTTGTCTCCCTTGTCGATCCGGAAGCTCACCTGGTCCATAAGGAGGCGGGCGCCGGCGCGCAGTTCGAGATCCTGGACGGTAATCAATGCAGCTAAGGCCTTTCACAACAGGGAACGCCGCGGCACAACGGTGGAATCTG
>DASWAW010000147.1:0-1813 GCA_036390955.1 Arthrobacter sp. | reverse complement strand
ATGGGTATCGGCGGCACGCCGGAAGGCATCGTCTCGGCCTGCGCCATCAAGTCCCTCGGCGGCGTGATCCAGGGCCGGCTGTGGCCCACCAGCGACGACGAGAAGCAGAAGGCCATCGACGCCGGCCACGACCTGGACCGGGTGCTGTCGACCAACGACCTCGTCTCCAGCGACAACTGCTACTTCGCGGCCACGGGCATCACCGACGGCGACCTGCTCAAGGGTGTGCGCTACTCCAAGGACAAGGTCCTCACCCAGTCCATCGTGATGCGTTCCAAGTCCGGGACCATCCGTTTCGTGGATGGCGAGCACCAGGCCAGCAAGTGGGAAGGCTACGCCCGCAAGAGCTAGCACCTGCCGCACCACTGGAACACCCGGAACCCGGGGCGCGAAACGCGCCCCGGGTTCCGCCGTTTCCGGGCGGGCCTGGCATGCGGCGTTGGGTAGGGTGGGACCATGACATGGCTTGTAACAGGTGGCGCAGGATATATAGGTTCTCACGTGGTTTCCGCTTTGCGCGGGGCCGGGATGCCGGCGGTGGTGGTCGATTCGCTCTCGAGCGGGCACCGCGAGTTCGTCCCCGAGGATGTGCCGTTCGTCCACGGCACGATCCTCGACTCCGAGCTGGTGGCCCGCACGATGGTGGACCACGGCGTCACCGGGGTGATCCACCTCGCCGGCTTCAAGTACGCCGGCGTTTCGGTGCAGGAGCCGCTGCTCACCTATGAGCAGAATGTCACCGGCACGGCGGAGCTGCTGAAGGCGATGGAGCTCGCCGGGGTCGGCAACCTGGTCTTCTCCTCCTCCGCCGCCACCTACGGCACCCCCACCGGGGACGTCGTCACGGAAGCGACCCCGACGCAGCCGGAGTCCCCCTACGGGGAGAGCAAACTGATCGGCGAATGGCTGATCCGGGACCAGGGCAGGGCCCGGGGCCTGAAGCACACCTCGTTGCGCTACTTCAACGTCGTCGGCTCCGGCTCGCCCGAGCTTTACGACACGAGCCCCCACAACCTCTTCCCGATAGTGCTCCGTGCGCTGACGGCAGGCAAGACGCCGCGCATCAACGGCACCGACTACAACACCGCCGACGGCACCTGCGTGCGCGACTACGTGCACGTGGCCGACCTGGCCACCTCGCACGTCGCCGCAGCCCGGGCACTCGCCGCGGGCAAGCCGCTGGAACGCGTCTACAACCTCGGGTCCGGCGACGGGCTCTCCGTCCGGCAGATTATGACGGCAATGGCGAAGGTCACCGGCATCGACTTCGAACCGGAGATCGGCCCCCGCCGGGCCGGCGACCCGGACCGGATCGTCGCCGACGGAGCCCTGGCCGCCCGCGACCTGGACTGGAAGATGCGACACTCTGTGGAGGACATGGTTGCCAGCGCCTACGAGGCACAGAAGCGCGCAGCCTCCGCCTCGATCTAGAGCCCGCAGCCTCCGCCTCGATCTAGAGCCCGCGCCACACCCCGCGGGACATGCCCAGTGCCCGGTGCCAGGGACGGACATAGTGAGCCTATGTCCACTTGCCAGAGCCAGCACGGGGCATGTCCAGTGCGGGGCCTGCTGCCGTACGCGGGACATGCCCAGTGCCCGGTGCCAGGGATGGACATAGTGGGCCTATGTTCACTTGCCGGAGCCAGCGCGGGGCATGTCCAGTCCGGGGCCGCGCTGCCTGCCGCGGGGCATGTCCAGTGGGGGAGGCCGCGGGAGGGGAGCTACCGGCGGAGGGCGCTCCGCAGCCGGACGGGGAGCTTCCGGGCCGCCAGGAGGGCGCGGCGGGCGGCCTGGGCACCCTGTCGGGCCAGCT
>DASWAW010000146.1:0-11089 GCA_036390955.1 Arthrobacter sp. | reverse complement strand
TTTGCACATTTGACACCGGGGCCCTGAATTAGGTTTAGTTGTATCCGGCTTCAACAGCCGTCCGGAAGTTTTGCTGAAGTTCCAGCATGTTCCCGGGGACGTAGCTTAGTGGTAAAGCCTCAGTCTTCCAAACTGATGATGCGGGTTCGATTCCCGTCGTCCCCTCCGAATAAGACGAAAAAGCCCCTCTCCGGAGGGGCTTTTTTCATATCCGGGTCCCGTATTCCGGAGCTTCCTCACTCCGACTCCCGGGCGTCCGCCCCGGCTTCGCCTCGGACGCGGATCGGGGCTACTTTGACACGGACACGCCGCAACGAGCGGGGCAAGGGCCCGGAATCGCCGCCAAAGCCGCCCCCGGGGGTACGCCGGCCCACCTCCGGTACCGCAGCCGTTCCGAGCCTGTGCGTCAGCAGGACTGGCAGGACGGGCACCAGTAGAGCTTCCGCGCACTGAGCTCGGTCAGCGCCACCGGCGTTCCGCAGTCCCGGCAGTCCAGTCCCTGCCGGCGGTAGACGAAGTGGGACTCCTCCGGGGCGGGCAGGGCGACCGGGGATCCGCCGGCGCCGGGTGCGCTCCAGTAGCGCCGGGGCGTGGTGATGATCCGGCCGTCGCGGACGCCGTCGGACATTACCGCGACGGTGTCGTCCCAGAGCCGGCCGGCAGCGTCCGCGGACAGTTCCTTCCCGGGTAGCCACGGGTTCAGGCCCTGCCGGAACAGCAGCTCGGCACGGTAGACATTGCCGACGCCGGCGATGGCCTTCTGGTCCATCAGCAGGGCTGCGAGCGGGGTGCGCCGGGCCCGGATGCCGGCGATGAAGGACCCGCGGTCGCCGTGAAGGTTGCGCAGCGGGTCGGGACCGAGCCGCGCGAGGACGGCCGCCGCCTCCGCCTCCGTGACCGTTTCGCAGGTGGTCGCGCCGCGGAGATCGGCCCAACCGTGGGCGCTGGCGATCCGGACGCGGACGGCACCAACCGGCGCGGGCGGGCCCTCGTACCGGGCCGGCCCGGCCTCGCCGCCGTCGTCGTAAATCTCCCGCTCCCCCACTTTGCGGGGCGCGCCGATGCTGGAGGCGCCGCGGAAGCCCGCGTCGCCGCCGAAGTCCCAGGCACCGTAGAGGCCGAGGTGGACATGCAGCAGCAGCCCGTGTTCGAACTCAAGGAAGTGGTGCTTCCCGTGCGCGACGGAGCCGGTCAGGGTGTGGCCGTCCAGCAGCGCCGCACCCCGGACGAACCGCCCCTGCGGGCTCGACACCGCGAGCCGCTCCCCCGTGAAGACGTCCCCGAACTGCCGGGCCAGCCGGTGGACGGAATGCCCTTCCGGCACTAGGCGACGACCTCGCCGGTGCGCTCGTAGGTGGCGATTTTGCCGATCCGGCGGACGTGGCGCTCGTCGTTGCTGAAGGGTTCGGTCAGGAACGCCTCGATGATTTCGGTGGCCTCGTCAACGCTGTGCTGGCGGCCGCCGACGGCGACGACGTTGGCGTCGTTGTGGTCGCGGGCCAGCTTCGCGGTGGACAGGTTCCAGGCCAGCGCGGCGCGGACGCCCTTGACCTTGTTGGCGGCAATCTGCTCGCCGTTGCCGGAGCCGCCCAGGACGATGCCGAGGGCGCTGGTGCCGGCTTCCTGGTCGGCCACCACTGCGAGCGCGGCGTTAATGCAGAAGGAGGGGTAGTCATCCAGGGCGTCGTACACCTGGGGTCCGTGGTCGACCACCTCGTAGCCCTTGGCGCTGAGGTGCTGGACGAGGTGGGCGCTGAGTTCCATGCCGGCGTGGTCGGTGGCGATGTGCACGCGCGGGAGGTCAGTGGGGGTCACGGCGTATCCGTTCAGTGGGGGCAGATCAGTGGAATCACGTGGGCTGCGGGGCGGTTAGGCGGCTGGTCCCAGCCTACTAGGGCCCGGGCCGGCGGGCCCGTTCGGTCGCCGGCCGGACTTCACAAATCGGGGGCGTCGCCGGGCCGGCGCGCCCGCGCCGCGACCCGGGAGATCACCTGCGCGACGTTGTCCGCGGTTGTGGCACTCCCGGCACTGACGGTCAGGGTCCGTCCGTCGGAGCGGTCGACGACGACGGCGGGTCCGCTGCTGACCAGCAGCGCCGTCGAGGTGCCGTGGTGTCGGTAGCCCCAGCCGCCGTAGTCGCCGGCCCTCACCTCCCTCGGCGTCGCGGCGTCGATGGCGGCTGCCGGGACGTCCATGATGCGTACGAATCCGGCGGCGAAGACCCGGAGGCCGCTCCGGTCCACCCGGAGGCGGGCAATCAGGCTCGCGGCGGCGAGCAGGGCCAGGGCGGCGAGCAGGGCGGCCAGCCAGGGCACAGCGATGGTGAGGAGGGCGGCAGGAAGCAACGTGGCGATCCCGAGCATCACGAAGACCGAGCTGCGGGCGTGCACCCACAGGCTCACCGAATCCCGGGCCAGATCCGGATCCAGCTCGCGGGCCAGGGCCTCCTGCATGGCCCGGTCGTCGTCCGTGGACCAGCGTTCGTCGGCTTTGAAGACGAAACCCATAACGCAGCCCAGTCCGAGGGCAGCGCCGCTGCCCATGGCGAGGACGGCCACGTCCACCTGGGCCTGCCGCGCATTCTCGAGGCCGAGTTGCCCCACCAGCACGGCGGCGAGAACGGTGGTGAGGAAGAGGCTGACGAACAGACCGGCTCCCATCATGATCCGGCGCATAATGGCCGGACGGGACAGGGGGACGGCCTGCACCAGCACGGCCCAGCCGATCAGCACAATCATGGCGGCACCGAATCCGATGACGGCGCCGAACGGCGCGAAGTCCACGGCAACGCCGCCGGACCAGCGGACCGCCAGCGGCTCGGGCAGGTCGGGCCGGATCAGGAAGGCGCAGACCACAAAGGCGGCGGCGAGCATAAGAGGGAACCCCACGGCGAACCGCAGTGCCCTGGCGTCCACGGAATCCCGAAGCTTTCCCATATCCCCACGCTACCCCCGGCGGTTCGGCGTTGTATCTTGGTGTGACCTAAGGCAACTTGCCAAGCCCCGCAGAAGTGAAAGAATAACTTCACAGTAACGAGTTCCCCGTCCCTAAGCATCCCCGGAGGCCCACTTTGCCTGGAATGAACCTGACGCGCGCCGAGGCACGCGAGCGTGCCGCACTGATCGCCGTCGACTCCTACGAGGTCGAACTGGACCTGAGCCGCGGGGACAAGGTCTTCGGCACCACCACCGCCGTGAAGTTCTCGGCCAGGCCGGGGTCCTCCACCTTCATCGATGCCGTGACGCACGAGGTGCTGGGCGTGACCCTCAACGGGCGCGAGCTTGACCCGGCCGAGGTCTCCGATGGTGTCCGCATCCAGCTGCCGGACCTGGCGGCGGAGAACGAGCTGCTGGTCGTCGCCGAGGCCCCGTACATGAACACGGGCGAGGGACTGCACCGCTTTGTGGACCCGGTGGACCACGAGGTCTACCTGTACACCCAGTTTGAGGTTCCGGATTCCCGGCGGATGTTCGCCGTGTTTGAACAGCCCGACCTCAAGGCCAGCTTCACGTTCACTGTCATTGCCCCCTCGCACTGGGACATTGTGTCCAACTCCCCCACCCCGGTGCCGGTCGAGACCATTCCCGGCACCGACGGCGGCGCCCGCTCCGTCTGGGAGTTCACCCCCACCCCGCGGCTCTCCTCCTACGTCACGGCGCTGATTGCCGGACCGTACCAGTCCGTCCGCAGCGAAGTCGTCTCCGCCGATGGGAAGGTCACCCCGCTGGGCGTCTTCGCCCGCAAATCCCTCATGCAGTACCTCGATGCGGACAACATCTTCGAACTCACCCGTCAGGGCTTCGAGTTCTTCGAGGCGCAGTTCGGCTGCCCCTACCCGTTCGAGAAGTACGACCAGCTCTTTGTGCCGGAGTTCAACGCCGGGGCCATGGAAAACGCCGGGGCCGTGACCATCCTGGAAGGCTACGTCTTCCGCAGCAAGGTCACCGACGCCCAGGTGGAGCGCCGCGCCATCACCGTGCTCCACGAGCTCGCCCACATGTGGTTCGGGGACCTCGTGACCATGCGCTGGTGGAACGACCTCTGGCTCAATGAATCCTTCGCGGAGTACATGTCACACCTGGCCGCCGTGGAGAACACCAAATTCGACCGCGCCTGGACCACCTTCGCCTCGGTGGAGAAGTCCTGGGCCTACCGCCAGGACCAACTCCCCACGACCCACCCGATCTTCGCCGAGATCAATAACCTGGAGGATGTCGAAGTCAACTTCGACGGCATCACCTACGCCAAGGGCGCCTCGGTGCTCCGCCAGCTCGTGGCCTGGGTGGGCCCGGAGGAATTCATGGCCGGTGTCCGCGAGTATTTCCGCAAACACGCCTGGCAGAACACCGAGCTCAGCGACCTGATGGCCGAGCTGGAGAAAGCCAGCGGCCGTGACCTGGACCAGTGGGGGCGGCTCTGGCTGGAGACCGCCGGCGTCAACACGCTCAAGCCCGAGCTGTCCGTGGGCGAAGACGGCACCATCTCCTCGTTTGCGATCCTGCAGACCGGCACCGAGGCCCAGCCCACCATCCGCCCGCACCGGCTCGCCGTCGGCTTTTACAACCTCAGCGGTGCCGGGAAGCTGGAACGCGTGCACCGCGAGGAGCTCGACGTCGACGGCGGCCGCACGGAAGTGCCGGCGCTGGCCGGGCTCGCCCAGCCGGACCTGATCCTGCTCAACGATGACGATCTCGCCTACGCCAAGGTCCGCCTCGACCCCAGGTCCCTCGCCACGGCCACGGCCCATCTCAAGGACTTCAGCCAGAGCCTTCCGCGCACCCTGGTGTGGGGCTCGGCCTGGGATGCGGCCCGCGACGGCGAAACCCCGGCCCGCGGCTATGTGGAACTGATTCTGGCCAACATCGCCGAGGAATCCGATTCCTCCGTGATCCTGGTCCAGCTGCGCCAGCTGGCCACGACGCTGAATTTCTATGTGGCCGCGGAGCACAAGGAAGCCACCGCTGTTGCCGCCGCGGACCGGCTCTGGGAGCTCGCCTCAGGCGTCCCGGCCGGTTCCGACGCGCAGCTGCAGTTCGTCAAGTCCTATGCGCTGCTGGCCCGCAGCGCCGCCCAGCTCGACACTGTGTCCGGCCTGCTGGAGGGCAGCCTCACGCTGGACGGACTCACCGTGGACCAGGATCTGCGCTGGGAGCTGCTTACCTCCCTCGTCGCCGGCGGCCGCGCCGGTCAGGAGAAGATCGACGCCGAGCTGGAGCACGACAACACCGCCACCGGCCAGAACGCGGCGGCCCTCGCCACGGCTGCCATTCCGACGCCCGAGGCCAAGGCCGCGGCCTGGGAATCGATTGTGGTCAAGGGTGAGCTGTCCAACGCGCTCCAGGGTTCGGCCGTCAGCGGCTTCACCCGGGTGCTGGACACATCGCTGCTGGAGCCCTACGCCGAGAAGTACTTCGACGCCGTTCCGGGCATCGTCAAGGACCGCACGCACGCGCTGGCCCAGCAGATCGTCGTCGGGCTTTACCCGGCTCAGCTGACGACCCAGGCGACCGTGGACCGCACCGACGAGTTCCTTGCCTCGCTGCCGGAAGACAGCACGGCCCTGCGGCGGATGATGCTGGAGAACCGCGACGGCGTGGCCCGCGCGCTGCGCGCCCGCCAGGCCGACGTCGGCTAGCACGCCGGCAGCCGGGCCCCCGGCCAATGTAGCCCGCAGCAGCCCATGTAGCTCGCAGCAGAGGCCGTTCTGGGAGTCCAGAACGGCCTCTGCTGCGAGCTACTTGGGCCGGGGGGTGTCCTAGGGTGGAGTAATGAGCCTCGATGAGCACCGCTATGCGCTGACAGTCCGCTGGACCGGGAACCTCGGCGAGGGGACGGCGTCGTACCGCGGCTATTCACGGGACCACGACATCGAGATCCCGGGCCTGCCGGTCCTGCGGGGCTCCGCAGACCCGACCTTCCATGGCGACCGGAACCGCTACAACCCGGAACAGCTGCTGCTGGCGGCGCTGTCCCAGTGCCACATGCTGTCCTTCCTGCACGTCGCCGTGAAGCACGGCGTGGTGGTGACGGCGTACGAGGACCGGGCCGAGGGACTGATGCGCACCAACCGGGACGGCAGCGGACAGTTTGAATCCGTCACACTCAAACCCCGGGTGACGCTGGCTGCCCCGGTGACGGACGAAGTCCTGGCGGAACTGCACGCCGGGGCGAACAGCGTCTGCTTCATCGCGCGGAGCGTCAACTTCCCGGTGCTGCACGAGCCGGACGCGCTGGTCGAGGGCCGGACGGACTGAACGGCCCAGGCGGGGCAGCCGGACAGGCGGCCCGGCTGTCCACCCGGGATGCGAACGGGGCGACGCTACGGCGCTAATGTTAAACGAGACCAGAGCGTTATCCCCCGGCGAACGCCGCCCGGCGCTCAAGACCTCCATACCGGCGATACGGGCCGGCATCGCCGAACGCAGCAACAAGGAGTACCCCCGCCGATGTACAGCATGACCACGACCGAACCCCTCACGCCTCCGGACATCTCGGCCATCAACCTGCCGGGCGTCCTCATCAGCCTGGGTGTCGGCGTCGCCGTCTGGCTGGTGGCGTCCTTCATGATCGCCGGAATCACCAAGCGCGTCGCCGCGGGCAGCACGCTGTTCAAGAAGCCGCACTTCCGCTGGGTGGCACCCGCCTTCCGCGCCCTGGACCACGAGCGCCGGGTCCAGCGGGCCAACACCATCGGCGCGCTGCTCAGCAGCGTGGTGGGCGTCCTGGTGGCCGTCCTCACCAGCGTGTACGTGCTCAAGAACCTGAACGTGGACGTCGCGCCGATCCTGACCAGCGTCGGAATCCTCGGTATTGCCATCGGCTTCGGCGCCCAGCAGCTGATCCGCGACTTCCTGGCCGGCATCTTCATCACCATTGAGGACCAGTACGGCATCGGCGACATCATCGAGACCTCCGAGGTCGTGGGCACGGTGCAGGCGATGAACCTGCGGATCACCCGGGTCCGGGCGGAGGACGGCACCATCTGGTACCTGCGCAACGGCGAAATCCTGCGGGTGGGCAACCGCTCCCAGGGCACGTACGTCCCGCCCGAGGCACCGACGACGGGCGACGCGGACAGCACACCGCAGCAGAAGGCCGGAGAATAGGACCATGACGATTCCCAGCGCCGGCGAAGCCCGCCAGCCCAGACAGCTGCTGCAGAACGATCCGTTCAGCCAGCCCGGCTACACGGACAACTTCTACGACGCCGTGGGCGGCCACGAGACCTTCGTGAAGCTCATCGATGTGTTCTACGACGGCGTGGCGGCGGATCCGCTGCTCCGGCCGATGTATCCGGAAGAGGATCTGGGCCCGGCCAAGCGGCGGTTCCTGATGTTCCTTGAGCAGTACTGGGGCGGCCCGACCACATACGGCGAGGAGCGCGGGCACCCCCGGCTGCGGATGCGGCACCAGCCGTTCCGGGTGACGCCGGAGGCCAAGGACCGCTGGCTGCATCACATGCGCATAGCGGTGGACTCCCTGGAGCTCCCGCCGCTTCACGAGGGGACGCTGTGGGACTACATGGAGCGGGCGGCCCTCTCCATGGTGAACAGCCCGTCCGGAGCCTGAGGCCGTTCCCGGCTGGGTCGGCAAGGTCCCCGCGGACCCGTGATCAGCGCCGCACCCGCCCCACGGCCAGCGCCGCGCGCCAGTTGCCGGCCGCATGCACCAGCACCGCGATGACAAGGAACGCGACGAGAACCTGCGCCGTCGTCGTCAGCGCCGCCGGCCACCCGCCGTCGAGCGTCGGATCGAGGAAATCGTAGACGTACCAGCCGTCGATGCCGCCGCGCACCCACGAGAAGACGAGGAAGGCGACCGGGTAACCGAGCCACACGAGCGGCCGCCGCCAGGTGCCGCGGACCGTCCTCGTGACGAGCAGCCAGTCGAGCGAGACGAACAGCGGGGCCACGCGGTGGTGCGCGAGCTGGGGCCAGTACATGTCCCAGCTCCACCACGGCTCGCCCGGCGGGGCCACCAGGACTGCGTAGATGATGCCGGTCATCACCAGGTAGAAGACGAGCGCACCGAACAGGTGGTCCCACCACTCCGGCAGCCGCGACCGCGGCCGGACGGCGGAAGCGATGAGCACGAGTCCCAGGGCGAGGTTCGACTGGACCGTGAATTCCGAATAAAGCTGGAAGATGTCCACGTCACTGCCGGGAAGTCTCGCGTCGTACGTCTTCCGGGCGAGGGCGACGAGGACGAAGAAGCCGACCGCGAGGCGGAGCATGCGGACCCAGATGCGGTCCGGATGCAGCGCATCGTTGAAGCCGAGGTGTCGTTCGATCGGAGGATCCAGCACCGGCACGCCGCTCATGGGCTCAGTATGTCAGGCCCGTCAAGGAGGGCCCGGCCGAGACGGCGACCCGGGCAACCGCCGCCTGCCAGGGTCCTACAGGCCTGAACCGGTGCGGGCCAGGACGTGGCCGCGGGGCCCGCTGAGCCGGAACCAGCGGCCCGCCCGGAAGAGCTGCTGTTCGCCGTCGGCCAGGAAGCCGAGCGTGAGCGCCGCAAACGCGGCGCCCAGCGGGAGGCCGGCGGCACCCGGCAGGTCCCTGCCCCAGACCGTGGCACGGGCGTTGTTGACGATCAAGGCTCCGGGCTTGTCCGGGATGATGGCCGCGATCTCGGTGATGCCGGCCTCGGCGGACTGGCGCAGCGCGGAGTCGGGGAGCGTGCCGACGGCTTCCCAGCCGGTGCGGGGCGCGCCGACGCCGGCCCACGATTCGGTGACGGTCACCGGCGGCAGCGGCAGTTCGACGTCGTCCGCCCCCGCGCGCGCCAGCCGGTCCAGCACCGCCGAGAGCGGAACGGTGACATCGGTGTCCGCCGGCTGTGCCAGGGCCATGGTCCGCAGCCCGAGGATCGTCGGGGTCGACTCCCCCAGCAGCCGGGGCCGCAGCACACAAACGTAGGCGGCGAGCACCGGGCCGGACGCCTGGAGGCGGATGGCACCGTCGTCGATCGACCGTGCGCGGGTCGCGAAGGTGCGCAGATCGGCGAGGTCGCGCGGATCGGTGAACTGCAGGGGCTGGGTTAGGACGTCAGACACAATATCGACTCTACCGGCTGTGCCTCTTTGGGACGGTGCCGGAGGGACGTCTAGAGTCGAACCATGACTGAAGCCGAAGCCGGATTGCAGGGGCCGCCGACACAGGACCCCACCTCCTCGCTCCTCCAATTGCTGAACCTCGGTGAGCTGGAAGGCGCCCGGACGGACGAAGACATCTTCATGGGCCCCTCCCAGCAGCAGCCCCGGCACCGCGTGTTCGGCGGCCAGGTGCTGGCGCAGTCGCTGATCGCCGGGAGCCGGACGGTTCCCGAGGGGCGCGGTGTGCACTCGATGCACGGCTACTTCCTGCGCCCGGGGGACGCCAACAAGCCGATCACCTTCGGCGTCCAGCGGCTCCGGGACGGCCGCTCGTTCTCGGCGCGGCGCGTCCACGCGTACCAGGAGGGCATGCCCATCCTGTCCATGATCGCGTCGTTCCAGGACGAGGACGAGGGAATCGACCACCAGTCCGAGATGCCGGCCGGGATCCCCGGGCCGGAATCGCTGCCCAGCACGGCTGACCTGCTGGGCAAGTTCGACCACCCGGTGGCCCGCCACTGGGCCTTCGAGCGGCCCTTCGACATCCGGCACGTCGACCCGGCCCTGTACGTCTCGGCCAAGGGCACCAAGGAACCGCGCAACGCCGTCTGGATGAAGACCTTCGGGCCCATGCCGGACGATCCGGACCTGCACCGCGCCGCGCTGGCCTACGCAAGCGACTACACCCTGCTGGAATCCATCCTCCGCAAGCACGGCATGAGCTGGATTACGCCGGGCATGTCAGTGGCCAGCCTGGACCACGCCATGTGGTGGCACCGGCCGGTCCGGGTGGATGAGTGGCTGCTGTACGTGCAGGAGTCCCCCAGCGCCCAGGGCGCCCGCGGCCTCGCCACCGGCAAGATCTTCAGCCGCGACGGCCGGCATGTGGCCACCGTGGCGCAGGAGGGCATGATCCGGGTTCCGACGGACCTCAAAAACAAGGTCAAGGGCGCCGTCCAGTCCAAGGTCCTGCAGCACCAGATGCGCAAGGCCGAACGCGGCTGATCCCCGCGTGCGGCGGACCGCCGGAGGCCCGTCCCGGCTCCTGCCCGCCCGCGGGCTGTTTCCCGGTGGCATTAGAAGTCCCCGCGGCATCAGAAAAGGCCGGCTCCCCAGTGGGGAGCCGGCCTTCACTTTTGCGCTCTGTGCCGCCAAGCCGCGGCCCACGGCTTAGTCGCGGGTGAGGCGTCGGTGGGTCACCCGGTGCGGCTTGGCTGCATCCGGGCCCAGGCGCTCGACCTTGTTCTCCTCGTAGGATTCGAAGTTGCCTTCGAACCAGTACCACTTGGAGGGGTTCTCCTCGTCGCCTTCGTAGGCGAGGATGTGGGTGGCGACCCGGTCAAGGAACCAACGGTCGTGCGAAACCACGACGGCGCAGCCCGGGAATTCGAGCAGGGCGTTTTCGAGGCTGCTGAGGGTTTCGACGTCGAGGTCGTTAGTCGGCTCATCGAGCAGCAGCAGGTTTCCGCCCTGCTTGAGGGTCAGGGCCAGGTTCAGGCGGTTGCGTTCACCACCGGAGAGCACCCCTGCCTTCTTCTGCTGGTCCGGGCCTTTGAAGCCAAAGGCGGCGACATAGGCACGGGACGGCATTTCGACCTGGCCGACCTGGATGAAGTCGAGGCCGTCGGAGACAACCTCCCACAGGGTCTTGTTCGGGTCGATGCCGCCGCGGCTCTGGTCCGCGTAGGAGATCTTGACGGAGTCGCCGACCTTGAGTTCGCCGCCGTCGAGGGGCTCGAGCCCGACGATGGTCTTGAACAGGGTGGTTTTGCCGACGCCGTTGGGGCCGATGACGCCGACGATGCCGTTGCGCGGCAGGGTGAAGGAGAGTCCGTCGATCAGGGTGCGGTCTTCGAAGCCCTTCTGCAGGTTCTTCGCCTCCAGGACGAGGCCACCCAGGCGCGGTCCCGGCGGGATCTGGATCTCTTCGAAGTCCAGCTTGCGGGTGCGGTCTGCCTCGGCGGCCATCTCCTCGTACCGGGCCAGACGGGCCTT
>DASWAW010000145.1:0-6715 GCA_036390955.1 Arthrobacter sp. | reverse complement strand
GTCGAGCGTCTTTTCCGGCATGGTGTTCACGACGCCGGGGGCGACGAGTTCGGTGACGTAGAGGGTGTCCGGGTAGGCCGGGTCCTTGACGCCGGTGGAGGCCCAGAGCGGACGCTGCGGGAGGGCGCCGGCGTCGGCCAGGAGCGCCCAGCGTTCGGTGGAGAAGAGTTCCTCGTAGACCTGGTAGGCCAGGCGGGCGTTCGCCACGCCGGCTTTGCCCTTGAGGGCGCGGGCCTCGTCGGTGCCGATCGCGTCGAGGCGCTTGTCGATTTCGGAGTCCACGCGGGAGACGAAGAAGGACGCAACCGAGTGGATCGTGGAGAGGTCGTGGCCGTTGTCCTTGGCCTGCTCCAGGCCGGACTGGAAGGCGTTGATGACGGCGCGGTAGCGCTCGAGGGAGAAAATCAGCGTGACGTTGACGCTGATTCCGGCCGCGAGCGTGGCGGTGATGGCTTCCAGGCCCTCGAGGGTTGCCGGGATCTTGATCAGGACGTTGTCCTTGTTGACCTGGGCGTAGAGTTCCTTGGCCTCGGTGATCGTGCCGGCGGTGTCCCAGGCCAGGCGGGGGTCGACTTCGATCGAGACGCGGCCGTCGACTCCCTTGGTGGCTGCTGCCACCGGGGCGAACAGGTCGCAGGCGTCGGCGACGTCGGTCGTGGTGATCGCGAAGACGGTCTCCTCGACGCTGGCGCCGGCGGCGGCCTTGGTGGCGATGATGGCGTCGTAGTCGTGGCCGGTGGTGATGGCCGCGTGGAAGATCGACGGGTTCGTGGTGACACCGACGACGTTCTTCTCCTCGATCAGCTTGCGCAGGGTGCCGGTGTCGAGGCGGCCGCGGGAGAGGTCATCGAGCCAGATGGAGACGCCGGCGTCGGAGAGCTGTTGCGTGGGGGTGGTCATGTGTGACTCCTGAAGTCTGGGGCCGCCGCCGCGATGCTGGGGCGGCGGCCCGGTGGTACATGGGGTGGGGGTCAGGCCGGGAGGCCTGCGAGGGATTCCTTGGCCGCGGCGGCGACTGCCTCCGCGGTGATGCCGAATTCCTGGAACAGGCGCTTGTAGTCCGCCGAGGCGCCGAAGTGCTCGAGGCTGATGGAACGGCCGGCGTCGCCGACGAATTCGCGCCAGCCCAGGGCAAGTCCGGCTTCGACGGACACCCGTGCCTTCACGGCCGCCGGGAGCACCGCTTCGCGGTAGGCGGGATCCTGTTTGTTGAACCACTCCACGCACGGCATGGAGACGACGCGGGTGGGGATGCCGTCGGCCTGGAGCGCTTCGCGGGCCTGCACGGCCAGCTGGACCTCCGAGCCGGTGCCGATCAGGATGACCTGCGCGGTGGCGGTCTTGCCGTCCCGGGAGGCTTCGGCCAGGACGTACCCGCCCTTGGCGACGCCGGCGGTGGAACCGAAGGTGTCGGCCTCGGCGTCGGACGTTCCGCGGGCATAGGTGGGGATGTTCTGGCGGGTCAGCACGATGCCGGCGGGGTTGCCGTGGTTTTCGAGCATGACCTTCCAGGCGGCCGCGACTTCGTTCGCATCGCCCGGGCGGACGACGTCCAGGCCCGGGATGGCGCGGAGCGCGGCGAGCTGTTCCACCGGCTGGTGGGTGGGGCCGTCTTCGCCGAGGCCGATCGAGTCGTGCGTCCAGACGTACAGGGACGGGACCCCCATGAGTGCGCCGAGGCGGATCGCCGGGCGCTGGTAGTCGCTGAAGATCAGGAAGGTGCCCGAGAACGCGCGGGTGCGCCCGTGCAGGGAGATCCCGTTCACGATCGACGCGGCGGCGTGCTCGCGGATGCCGAAGTGCAGCACCCGGCCGTACGGGTTGCCCTTCCAGGCGTCCGTGGAGCGCGAGACCGGGATGAAGGAGGGGGAGCCCTCGATCGTGGTGTTGTTGGACTCGGCGAGGTCGGCCGAGCCGCCCCAGAGCTCCGGCATGACCGGGCCGATCGCGTTCAGGACCTTGCCGGACGCGGCGCGGGTCGAGACGTCCTTGCCGGCTTCGAAGACCGGGAGGGCGGCGTCAATTTCGGCCGGGAGCTTCTTCGCCTCGATGCGCTCCAGCAGGGCCGCGCCCTCGGGGTTGGCCGACTGCCAGGCTTCGAACCTCTCCTGCCAGGCGCTGCGGGCGGCGGCGCCGCGGTCCACGGCGTCCCGGGCGTGGGCGAGGACGTCGTCGTCGACCTGGAAGGAACGCTCCGGGTCGAACCCGAGGACCTTCTTCAGCGCCGCGACTTCCTCGGCACCGAGGGCGGAGCCGTGGATCTTGCCGGTGTTCTGCTTCTTGGGGGCCGGGTAGCCGATGATGGTGCGCAGCGAGATGATGGAGGGCTTGCCCGTTTCGGCCTTCGCGGCCACCAGGGCGGTGTGCAGTTCGGCCACGTCCTCCTTGTATTCCCCGGTCCGGGTCCAGTCCACGCGCTGGGTGTGCCAGCCGTAGGCCTCGTAGCGGGCCAGGACATCCTCGGTGAACGCGATGTCGGTGTCGTCCTCGATCGAGATGTGGTTCTCGTCGTAGATCACCACGAGGTTGCCGAGCTCCTGGTGTCCGGCGAGCGAGGACGCCTCGGACGTCACGCCCTCCTGGAGGTCGCCGTCGGAGGCGATGACCCAGATGGTGTGGTCGAACGGGCTGGTGCCCTCGGCGGCGTCGGCGTCGAACAGCCCGCGCATCCGGCGCTGCGAGTACGCGAAGCCGACCGCGGAGGCCAGGCCCTGGCCCAGCGGGCCGGTGGTGATCTCCACACCGGCGGTGTGCTTGTACTCCGGGTGCCCCGGGGTCAGCGAGCCCCAGGTCCGCAGCGCCTCCAGGTCCTTCAGCTCCAGGCCGTAGCCGGAGAGGAACAGCTGGATGTACAGCGTTAGGGAGGTGTGTCCGGGGGAGAGGACAAACCGGTCCCGTCCCAGCCAGTCGGGGTTTTTCGGGTCGTGCCGCATCAGCTTCTGGAAGAGAAGGTAAGCGGCCGGAGCCAGGCTCATCGCGGTGCCGGGGTGGCCGTTACCGACCTTCTCCACAGCATCGGCGGCCAGCACGCGGACCGTGTCCACGGCGCGCTGGTCCAAACTGGTCCATGACAGTTCTTGCTCTTCCAAATGTGGCACGAAAACCGGGCCCCTCTCTGTGCTGACGGCGGGAGGTATGGTCAGTCCCGTCCGGGGCACAGTTCGGTGCCCGCTGCGGTACGTACCAGCCGTTCACCATCGAAACGTTGATCTATCATTCAGTCGCGTGTGCAAAAGCACGTCTGCAGCTTCTGCAGGCAGATACCGCAGACAACCGGACGGCCGTTTGGCCGCAGCCCGTGCGCGCTGATCTGCAGACAGCTTAGCCCCATTCCACCGGCCGGGTGCGGTATATCTCACCAAATGGACCGGATTTTCGCTTATATGAATCACCGGCGTCCGCGGCGGCTGTGAAGCGGCGTTAACCTGTTCGAATCATGCGGCCCCTCGCGGCCGCAGCCGAGGGGCCGGTCCGCCGGTGCCTGCGCGGTATGATGGGTCGTGGCTACCAACGGGGGCGGGGACACGCCTGTGCGCTGCGCGCGGACCCCTCCGAGATGCACCCCGCGTTGTGGAACCAGCCGGACTGAACAGCCTGACAGAACAGAGTGACTGCCACCGTGAGCACAACAGATACGCCGCTGACCACTTCCCCCACCCGCGGAAGAGTCGGCTTCGCCCGCAAAGCCAAGGCCTATCTGGCGCTCACGAAACCACGCGTCATCGAACTCCTGCTGGTCAGCACCCTGCCGACCATGATCTACGCCGAACGCGGCTTCCCCTCGGTCGGCCTGATCCTGGCGACCCTCGTGGGCGGCGCCTTTGCGGCCGGCAGCGCGGGTGCCTTCAACTGCTACATCGACCGCGACATCGACAAGCTCATGCACCGCACCGAGAACCGGCCGCTCGTCACGGGCGAGGTGACACCGCGCGAGGCGCTGGTCTTCTCCTGGCTCCTCGGCGCGGCGGCGATCGCGATCCTCTGGTTCGGGGCCAACCCGCTCGCAGCCTGGCTCGGCGTCGGCGCCATCGTCTTCTACGTGGTCATCTACACGATGATCCTCAAGCGCCGCACGGCACAGAACATCGTCTGGGGCGGGGCGGCCGGCTGCTTCCCCGTGCTGATTGCCTGGGCCGCGGTGACCAACACGGTCGAGTGGCCCGCCGTCGTGCTCTTTATGATCATCTTCCTGTGGACGCCGCCGCACTACTGGCCGCTGTCCATGCGCTACGGCGAGGACTACCGCAACGCCAACGTGCCGATGCTCGGCGCGATCGCCGGGGCCAAGGTGGTCTCGGTCCAGGTCGTCCTGTACGCGTGGGCCATGGTGGCCTGCTCGCTGCTGCTGGTTCCCGTCGGCGGCGCCGGCTGGGTCTACACCGTCACGGCCGTGCTCGCCGGCGCGTGGTTCCTCTACGAATCGCACGCCCTGTTCAACCGGGCGCAGGCCGGGGACGTGTCCAACAAGGGCGCCATGAAGGTCTTCCACGGCTCGATCAGCTACCTGACCCTGCTCTTCATCGCCCTCGCCGTCGACCCGTTCGTCGGCTCCGCAATCATGGCAGGCTAAGCCCAGCCCACCCCGCCCCCACCAAACAACGCGGGGTCACTTATGGCCCATCCGGAGCTTCCGGATGGGCCATAAGTGACCCCGCGTTGTTGTTGTTGTTTGGTGGGGAGGGTCTACTTGACCGGGCTGCTGCGGGCCAGGTCGGCGGCGTTGGTGGCCGCGCTCATCAGCAGCGCCGCCGCCAGCATGTGCGCGGCGACCAGGAGCGCCGGGATGCCGTTGTAGTACTGCGTGAAGCCGATGACGGCCTGCAGTACCGTGACGCCCAGGAGCATAAAGACGGCGGTGCGGAACGGGCCCGGAATCCGGCCGCGGATGACGAGGTAGACGGCGAACAGCGCCCCCGCGGTGACCAGGTAGGCCGGTACGGCGTGGATGTGGGCGAACAGGTCCCAGTCCAGGTCGTTGCGCGGGGCGTCGGCATCGCCCGCGTGCGGGCCGGCGCCGGTGACCACGACGCCCAGGCACACCGCCACGGCGGAGAAGAGCGCGACGGCGCCCGTCAGCGGGCGGGCGATGCCGGGCAGGGCGGCAAGCTCGGCCACCCGGAATTTGCCGGTGCGCCCGTAGGCGCGGTTGACCAGCAGGGTGGCCACGACGACGAGGGCCATTGAGACCAGGAAGTGCAGGCCGACCACCCAGGGGTTCAGCTGGGTCAGCACGGTAATGCCGCCGATGACGGCCTGCGCCGGGATGCTCGCCAGCAGGCCCAGGGCCAGCAGGAAGAGGTCGCGGCGCTCCTTGCGGAGGTTCCACAGGTACACCAGCATCGCGACGGCGACGGCGGCCAGGGCGAAGGTCAGCAGGCGGTTGCCGAATTCAATGATGCCGTGGATCCCCATTTCCGGGGTGTTCACGAGGGAGCCGTCGGTGCAGCGCGGCCAGGTGGGGCAGCCCAGGCCGGAGGCGGTGAGGCGGACGGCGCCGCCGGTGACGATCAGGAGGGTCTGGCCGATCAGGGACAGGACAGCCAGCCGCTTCACCGTCTTGTTGACAGTGACGGGCAGCCAGGGGATGGTCCGGGTAGCGGTCCGGGTAGGGCGGGAGTCCGTGCTCACAGTTTTCTCAATTCCATTTGAACCAACGGGTTGCTGCGCCGCCGGCGATGGCCGTCCAGAGCAGCAGGACAAGGACCGGGGCCGGGCTGACACTGCCGCCCAGGAAGGCTTCCCGCAGGGCCTGCCCCAGGGCACCCGAGGGCAGGAAGTGCACGATCGTCTGCAGCAGGGCGGGAAGCCGTTCGGCCGGGATCACGATCCCGCCGAGGGCACCCAGCAGGATCCACAGCAGGTTGGTGATCGCGAGCGTCGCCTCCGGCCGGACGGTGCCGGCCACGAGCAGGCCCAGCGCGGTGAAGGCCGCCGCGCCGAGTACCAGCAGGGCCAGCCCGGGGGCCCAGCCCAGCGGATCCGGCTGCCAGCCCAGCATCAGGGCCACGGCCGTGACCACCAGCACCTGCAGGGCCAGCACGGCGAGGACCGCAAGGATCTTCCCGGCGATCAGGCCGGTGCGGCCCAGGGGCGTGGTGGAGAGGAAGCGCAGGACGCCGTAGCGGCGGTCAAAGCCGGTGGAGATCCCCTGGCCGGTGAACGCGGTGGACATGGCACACAGGGCCAGGATGCCCGGCACGGCAACGTTGATCCGGCTCGCACCGAACCCGTCCAGCAGGGGCATGACCGTCAGGCCCACCATGGCCAGCAGCGGCAGCACGATCGCCAGGATCAGCTGTTCACCGTTCCGGAGCATGGTGATGGTCTCGTATTTGCCCTGCAGCACGATGCGCCGCAGCAGCGGCGCCGGGGCGCTCCCGAGGGGCCGCGCCTGCCGGTCGCTGCCGGGCGGCACGCTGCCCAGGGCGGCACTGTGGCGGGTCATCGAATCTCCCTTCCGGAGATGTCAAGGAAGACGTCCTCAAGGCTGCGGGCCTCCAGGCTCAGCGAGCGGGGCATAATTCCCCGGGCGGCCCACCACGCGGTGATCGCCGCGAGGTCCGCGGCCGTCAGTGCGCCGGTGGCGGCGTAGCTGCCGGCCCGCGCCTCGGTGACGTCGACGCCGTCGGGCAGCACCCCGGTGAAATCCAGTCCGGGGTCGGTCTCGAACAGCAGGGTGCGGATGTGCTGCTCCCCGGCGTCCGGCGGGAGCGGG
>DASWAW010000144.1:0-2478 GCA_036390955.1 Arthrobacter sp. | reverse complement strand
CCGACCCGGAAGCCGCGCACCAGCAGGGGCACGCAGACCCGGCCCAGCATCCCGAGCTCCTCATTGGCGGGCACGACCACCGGGCGGACCGCCGTCGCGATCCCGTGCGAAAGCTGCCAGGCGCTGACGTCCACCGGGACGCGCTTGCTGAGCAGGAAGTTCACCCGGACCCGGTCCGCGTGGGACTGGTTGGAGCTGTACGCGAGCAGCAGACCGTCCAGATCCTCAAGTGAGAGGCCGCGGCCCAGTTTCAGTGCGACCTCTTCCACGAGCTGTTCGACATCCTGCTGCTGCATGCTGCCAGACTACTGCCGATGCCTCCTCCGCCGGGAATCCCGCGGCGGACGCCCCGGCCAACGGACAGCAGGCGACACCTGACGCTTGCCAATTCGACAAATGTTCAGCCGGCGATTTGGAAAAGCCCGGATTTCCGCGGAAAGCCCGTGCTGCCGCTCGCCGGAGCCTGTCGCATGCCTCACAGCCGGATTTATTCTGGAAGTACGACTTCCCGCATTCACCCAGGCCTGCAAGGCCGCCAGCACTGGAGCCCACAAATGATCATCGGTGTCCCCAAAGAGATCAAGAACAATGAATTCCGCGTCGCCATCACCGCTGCCGGCGTGCACGAGTTCCGCACCCACGGCCACTCGGTCCTGGTGGAGCGCGGCGCAGGCCTGGGCTCGGGCATCACGGACGAGGAATACGCCATCGCCGGCGCCGAGATCGTCGCCGAGGCCGATGACGTCTGGGGCCGCGCGGACATGGTCATGAAGGTCAAGGAGCCGGTCAAGGCCGAATACCACCGCTTCCGCAAGGGCCTGATCCTCTTCACCTACCTGCACCTCGCTGCGGAACCGGAGCTGACGCAGGAGCTCATCAACACCGGCGTCACGGCCATCGCCTACGAAACCGTCCAGGAGGGCCGCACCCTGCCGCTGCTCGCCCCGATGTCCGAGGTTGCCGGCCGTCTGTCCGTCCAGGTCGGCGCGACCTCGCTGATGGCTCCGGCCGGCGGCAAGGGTGTGCTGCTCGGCGGCGTGCCGGGCGTCCGCCCCGCCAAGGTCGTTGTCCTCGGCGCCGGTGTCGCGGGCACCAACGCCGCCGCCATGGCCCTGGGCCTCGGCGCGGACGTCACCATCCTGGACATCAACATCAACCGCCTGCGCGAACTGGATGCCCAGTACCAGGGCCGCCTGAAGACCGTTGCCTCCAACGCCTACGAGATCGAGAAGTCCGTTGTCGACGCCGACCTCGTGATCGGCTCGGTGCTGATCCCGGGCGCCAAGGCCCCGAAGCTGGTCACCAACGAGCTCGTCTCCCGGATGAAGCCCGGCTCCGTGCTGGTGGACATCGCCGTGGACCAGGGCGGCTGCTTCGAGGACACGCACCCCACCACGCACCAGGAACCGACGTACAAGGTCCACAACACGATCTTCTACTGCGTGGCCAACATGCCGGGCGCCGTGCCGAACACCTCCACCTACGCGCTGACCAACGTCACCCTGCGCTACGCCGTCTCGCTGGCCAACCTGGGCGTCAAGGCCGCGTTCGAACGCGACGCGGCCCTCGCCTCGGGCCTCAACATCGCCGGCGGCAAGGTCGCCCACCGCTCGGTCTCGGAGGCGCACAACCTGCCTCTCGTCGCCGACTGGCACGAGCTGGTCTCCGCATAACCAGCCGGTCCCGGCATCGTCCTGCAACGCTGGACGACACACATCCACAGCACGCTGCCGGATGTCTGTCGTCCAGCGTTGCGTGCATTAAGGCCTCTTAGCGGCCAGTTCCCGCGCCTTTTCTATTAATCTGAGCACCTCCACCGGTCCCGCCGGATCCACGGGGACCGGCAACGCCGAGGCCGCGCCGCCGTCACGGATCTTCGCTGCCAGGAGCCGGTAGAACTCGGGGTAGGCGCCGCGCTCGGTGGGCAGCCGGTCGAGGTGGCCGTCCCGGCCGAGCAGCCCGGCCCAGTTGCGGTCTTCGACCCCGTAGTCCGGGTCCAGCGGGCTGCCGCCCGCCACAATGAACGGCTCCTGCGGGTCAACGCCGTGTTTGGTGAAGCCGCCCCCGCTGCCCAGCAGCCGGAAGCGCGGTCCCTGCTGGGCGCAGAGCATGTTCATCCACAGGTGGCTGGTCACGCCGGATTCATGCCGCAGGGCGAGGAAGGCGTCGTCGTCGGTCCTCTCCCCGGGCCGCCGTGCAGCCAGTTCGGCGTGGGTGACCGTGGCCGGGCCGAACAGCTGCACCGCCTGGTCGAGCAGGTGGGAGCCGAGGTCGAACAGCACCCCGCCGCCGTCGTCCGCCGTCGCGGCGGCCTTCCACGCTTTGGCGACCTCCGGGGACCAGCGTTCGAAGCGGGATTCGAACCGCGTGACCGTGCCGAGGACGCCGCTGTCCAGCAGGCCGCGGACGGTCAGGTAGTCGCCGTCCCAGCGCCGGTTCTGGAAGACGGTGAGCACGCGTCCCAGCCGCGCCGCGAGC
>DASWAW010000143.1:0-4304 GCA_036390955.1 Arthrobacter sp. | reverse complement strand
GCCCTGAACGCGCTCGACGGCGTCACGGTCCAGCACGTCTCCGACCGCACCTTCCTGATGCACCTCGGCGGCAAGCTCGAAGTGGTCCCGAAGGTGGCCCTGCGCAACCGGGACGATCTCTCCCGCGCCTACACCCCCGGCGTCGCCCGCGTCTGCCTGGCGATCGCGGAGGACCCCTCCGCCGCGAGGAACCTGACCGTCAAGCGGAACACGATCGCCGTCGTCACGGATGGCTCCGCTGTCCTGGGCCTGGGCAACATCGGCCCGGCCGCCGCGCTGCCGGTGATGGAAGGCAAGGCGGCGCTGTTCAAGCAGTTCGCCAACGTCGACGCCTGGCCCGTGTGCCTGGACACGCAGGACACCGAGGAGATCATCAATATCGTCAAGGCGCTCGCCCCGGTCTACGGCGGCGTCAACCTCGAGGACATCGCCGCGCCGCGCTGCTTCGAGATCGAAAACCGGCTCCGTGAGGAACTCGATATCCCGGTCTTCCACGACGACCAGCACGGAACCGCCATCGTCACGCTGGCGGCCCTGGCCAACGCCCTGCGCGTTGTGGACAAGAAGCTCCCCGAGGTCCGGATCGTGGTTTCGGGCGTCGGCGCCGCCGGTTCCGCCATCATCCAGCTGCTCAAGGCGCAGGGCGCACGCCACATCATCGCGGCCGGCCGCTCGGGAGCAATCCACTCCGGCGAACGGTACGACGACGAACACCGCACCTGGATTGCCGAGAACACCAATGAACAGGGATTCTCCGGCACCCTGCACGACGCGCTCAAGGGGGCCGACGTCTTCATCGGCGTCAGCGCACCGCACGTGATCGGCGAAGAGCAGGTGGCATCCATGGCCAAGGACGCTATTGTGTTCGCCATGGCCAACCCCACGCCGGAAATCGACCCTGTCATCGCAGCACGGCACGCCGCCGTGGTGGCGACCGGCCGCAGCGATTTCCCCAACCAGATCAACAATGTCCTGGCCTTCCCCGGGTTCTTCCGCGGGCTGCTGGACGCCGGGGCAGCCGACATCACCCCCGAGATGCTCGTCGCCGCCGCCGAGGCGATCGCAAACCGGGTGGCCGACGATGAGCTCAATGCCAGCTACATCATCCCCAGCGTTTTCGACCCCCACGTTGCCGCCGACGTCGCCGCCGCTGTTGCCGCGGCGGCCCATGCGGCGGCCGCGGCCGCCGTTCCCGCCCACGCCTGATTCGCAGCCTGATTCGCAGCCTGTTCCACCGACTTATTCACCGCCCAGGAAGGACCACAATGGCTCTCACCATTTCAGCCCACCGCCCCGTTGACCGTGCGGAGGAGATCCTCACCCCCGAGGCACTGGCCTTCATCGAGGAACTGCACCAGCGTTTCGCCGCCACCCGCGGGGACCTGCTCAAGGCCCGCGCGGTCAAGCGGGAGGAAGTGGCCCGCACCGGCCGGCTCGAGTTCCTGCCGGAGACCCTCGACATCCGGGAGGGCGACTGGCGCGTTGCCGCCGCCCCGGCGGCCCTGCAGGACCGGCGGGTGGAAATGACGGGTCCGGCCGCGCCGGCCAAGATGGCGATCAATGCCCTGAACTCCGGGGCGAAAGTCTGGCTCGCGGACCTCGAGGACGCCAGCACCCCCACCTGGTCCAACGTGATCGAATCGATCCTGAACCTCCGCGACGCCGCGGCGGGCACCCTGGCGTACACCTCCCCGGAGGGGAAGGAATACAAGCTGCGGACCGATGCCCCGCTGGCCGTCGTTGTGGCGCGCCCGCGCGGCTGGCACATGAGCGAGCGCCATCTGCTGATCGGCGGCGAGCACACCGTGGGCGCGCTGGTGGACTTCGGACTGCACTTCTTCCACACCGCCAGGCAGCTGCTGGAGAACGGCCAGGGCCCGTATTACTACCTGCCCAAAATGGAGAGCCACCTCGAGGCCCGCCTCTGGAACGAGATCTTCGTGTTTGCCCAGGACTACCTCGGCATCCCGCAAGGGACCATCCGCGCCACCGTCCTGATCGAGACCATCCCGGCGGCGTTCGAGATGGACGAGATCCTCTACGAACTCCGCGACCACGCCTCCGGGCTGAACGCCGGGCGCTGGGACTACCTGTTCAGCATCATCAAGTACTTCCGCGACGCAGGCCCGCGCTTTGTGCTGCCGGACCGCGCCTCCGTGGCCATGACCGCGCCGTTCATGCGCGCCTACACCGAGCTGCTGGTCAAGACCTGCCACCACCGCGGCGCCTTCGCGATGGGCGGCATGGCGGCCGTGATCCCCAACCGCCGTGAACCCGAGGTGACCGCCCAGGCCTTCGAGAAGGTGCGCGCGGACAAGACCCGCGAGGCGAACGACGGCTTTGACGGTTCCTGGGTGGCCCACCCGGACCTGGTCCCGGTCTGCCGGGACGTCTTCGACGCCGTCCTGGGCGAGCGGCCCAACCAGCTGGACAAACAGCGCCCGGAAGTTACCGTCACCGCGGACCAGCTCCTGGACATCCCGTCCGCCGGCGGCACGGTCACCGAGGCAGGCCTGCGCCTGAACCTCTACGTCGCCGTCGCCTACACCGCGGTCTGGATCTCGGGCAACGGCGCCGTCGCCATCCACAACCTGATGGAGGACGCCGCGACGGCGGAGATCTCCCGCTCCCAGGTCTGGCAGCAGATCCGCAACCAGGTGGTCCTCGCCGACACCGGCCGGACCGTGACCCGCGAGCTGGTGGCCTCAATCCTGGCCGAGGAAACCGAGAAGCTCCGCGGCGAGGTGGGCGAGGACGCGTTCGCGAAGCACTACCTGCCCGCCAGCAAGCTCATCGGCGACATCTGCCTCTCCGAGGAGTACACGGACTTCCTCACCACGCCGGCCTACGAACTGGTGGGCTGAGCCGTGGCACTGTCTCCCTCCGGGCCGCCCTCCGCGCCGGTCTCCGGATCCCTCACCAGCGCCGACCTGGGCAAAATCGATGCCCAGCTGGCGGCGACGGACCTGCTGCTGCAGCGGAACTATCCGGGCGACGACGGCACCCGCCAGCCGGTCCACACCGTCTATGTCCCGGCCGACCGCTTCACACCGGGCTTCGCCGCCGACTGGGGCGCCCAGGCGCTGGCCGCGGCCGAGGCCCACGGCGGGCTGGAGCGGCTGGGCACCCTGCTGGGCCAGGACCCCGAGCTGGCCTCCGCCGTCGCCGCCCGGGTCGCCGCGAAGCTCAGCAGCGAACCGATCGAGGACCTCCGGCTGGACTTCGAGGACGGCTACGGGGACCGGGGCGACGACGCCGAGGACGCGGCCGCCGTCGCCGCCGCCGCCGCCGTGGCCGCAGCGGTGGCCGACGGCAGCGCCCCGCCGTTCATCGGGATCCGGTTCAAGTGCTTCGAGGCGCCCACGCGTGCCCGCGGGCTGCGGACCCTGGACCTGTTCGTCTCCGGCCTGGCCGCCGCCGGCGAGCTGCCGGAAGGGCTCGTCCTCACTCTGCCCAAGGTCACCACCGTGGCCCAGGTGCAGGCAATGGACTACGCCGTGTCCCGGCTGGAGGAAATCCACTCGCTGCCGGCCGGCCGCCTGCGGTTCGAGGTCCAGGTGGAAACGCCGCAGCTGATCCTGGGCCCGGACGGCACTTCCCCGGTGGCGCAGCTGCCGCACGCCGTTCCCGGCCGGATCAGCGCCCTGCATTACGGCACCTACGATTACTCGGCCTCGCTGCAGATCTCCGCGGAATACCAGTCGATGGAACACCCGGTGGCCGACTACGCCAAAGAGGTGATGCAGCTTGCCGTCGCCGGCACGGGCATCCGGCTCTCCGACGGCTCCACCAACGTCATCCCCGTCGGCGACGGGGTGCAGGACGCCTGGCGGCTCCATGGCAGGCTGGTCCGCCGGTCACTGGAACGGGGCTACTACCAGGGCTGGGACCTCCACCCGGCCCAGCTGCCAAGCCGCTTCGCCGCCACCTACGCGTTCTACCGGCAGGGCCTTCCCGCCGCCGCCGCGCGGCTCCGCAACTACGTGGAGCGCATCGAAGGCAGCGTCATGGACGAACCCGCCACGGCCCGGGCCCTGGCAGCCTTCGTGCTGCGCGGCATCCAGTGCGGGGCCGCCGGCGCGGAGGAAGTCCGCGAACTCACCGGCCTGCGGCTGCCCCAGCTGACCGCACTGGCCCACCCACGGCTCGCACAGCCTGCCGACTCCCACAACCACTGACCCCCTTCTCAACAGGAGTGACCCCATGAGCACCTACTTTTCCCCCGAAGGCGGCCTGCCGCCGCAGACCCAGCTCCTCACCGACCGCGCCGTGGTCAAAGAGGCCTACACGGTCATCCCCAAAGG
>DASWAW010000142.1:0-6871 GCA_036390955.1 Arthrobacter sp. | reverse complement strand
TGCCCTGATCGACGACGCCCCCGGCAGCGGCGCCAGCTGGGCAGCCGCCGGCATGCTCGCCCCGGTGAGCGAACTCCACTACCAGGAGGAGGCACTCCTGGAGCTCATGCTTGAATCCTCCCGCCTCTGGCCGGCATTCGCGGCCGGACTGGAACGCGGCGACGGCGGACCCGGAACGGACGCCAGCGCCGCCGCCGGCGGGACCAGTGCCGCCGGGAGCACCGGCGGCCATACCGGGTACCTCACGACGCCGACCCTCGCCGTGGGGGCTGACGCCGCCGACCGCCGGGCGCTCGCGGACCTGCGCACCGTGCAGCAGGCGCACGGCCTCGCTGTCGAGCCGCTGACGGTCCGCGCGGCGCGGACCCGTGAACCGCTGCTGAGCCCGGGGATCTCCTGCGCCTTCGACATTCCCGCCGACCACCAGGTGGACCCGCGCCGGCTGCTCGCCCGGATGGCGGAGCTCCTGGCCGCGGACAGCGGCTGCGACGTTATCAGCCGGCGCGCCGCCGGGCTGCGCTGGGAGGACGGCCGGGTGGTCGGCGCCGGCCTCGACGGCGGCGGCTTCATCCGGGCCGGCGAGACGATTGTGGCCAACGGTCTGGGCGCCGCCGCGCTGGACGGACTGCCCGCCGGACTCCGGTTGCCGCTGCGGCCCGTCCACGGGGACATCCTCCGGCTCCGGGTGCCGGGGAGGCTGCGGCCGCTGCTGACCTCCACGGTGCGGGGGCTGGTCCGCGGTGTGCCGGTGTATATCGTCCCGCGGCAGGACGGCACGGTGGTGATCGGGGCCACCCAGCGGGAGGACGACCTCGGCGAGGACAGTCTGGCGGCCACCCCTGCCGGGGGTACCCCTGCCGGGGGTACCCCTGCCAGCGGCACCGCGGCCGGCACGGCCGTTTCCGCCGGAGGCGTCTATCAACTACTCCGCGACGCCCAGCAGTTGGTCCCCGCGGTCGCCGAACTGGAATTGCTCGAGGCCACCGCCAGAGCCCGCCCCGGGACCCCGGACAACGCGCCGCTGCTGGGCCGTGTGGGGGAGCAGGGGCGTCCGGGCGACGTTGCGGGACTGATCATCGCCACCGGGTTCTTCCGGCACGGGATCCTGCTCACACCCGCCGCCGCGGAGATCTGCCGGCGGCTGCTGGACGGCGTCGCGGACCCCCGCTGGGCCCATTTCCGGCCGGACCGGTTCGCCGCCGGAACCCCGGCCGCCACCCCGGCCGGCGGACTGCGCACCGCCGGAGCGCAGAGAACAGACGGCCGGAACACCAGTCCCAAACCTGAGCACAGCAAGGAAACGGTATGAACATCAAACTGAACGGAAGCGAGCACACTCTCGCCGACGGCGCCTCGGTCAGCACGCTGGTCAGCCAGGTCACCGGCCGGCCGCTGGCCCCGAACGGCCAGTCCGCGGACGGCACGAAACTGGGGGTCGCCGTGGCCCGCAACGCCGAGGTGGTTCCGCGCAGCCAGTGGCACGGCACCGCGCTCGCCGACGGTGATGACATCGAGCTCGTCACGGCGGTTCAGGGAGGATGAGCAGCATGGAGGACACCACACTCGCAGCGGCGTCCGCTGTATCGCCCGCGGCTGCGGATCCGTTCACGGTCGACGGCGTGCAGCTCGGGTCGCGGCTGATCATGGGCACCGGCGGGGCGCCGAGCCTGGACGGTCTGGGTGCCGCCCTGCTGGCGTCCGGCACCGAACTGACCACCGTGGCGATGCGCCGCTATTCGCCGGCGGAGGCCGGGTCGCTGTTCCAGCTGCTGCTGGACCACAACATCCGGGTGCTGCCCAACACCGCGGGGTGCTTCACCGCCAAGGACGCCGTCCTGACGGCCGAACTGGCCCGAGAAGCCCTCGAGACGGACTGGGTGAAGCTGGAAGTCATCGCCGATGAGCAGACCCTGCTGCCGGACGCCGTGGAACTCGTCGAGGCCACCGAGGAACTCGTGGGCCGCGGATTCAAGGTTTTCGCCTACACCAACGACGACCCGGTGCTGGCCCTGCGGCTGGAGAACCTCGGCGCCGCCGCGGTGATGCCCCTGGGCGCGCCGATCGGCACCGGCCTGGGCATCCTGAACCCGCACAACATCGAACTGATCGTCTCGCGCGCCTCGGTGCCCGTGGTCCTCGACGCCGGGATAGGCACCGCGTCCGACGCCGCGCTGGCCATGGAGCTTGGCTGCGACGCCGTGCTGCTGGCCACGGCCGTCACCCGGGCGCAGAACCCGGTGCTGATGGGGGAGGCCTTCAAGTACGCGGTGATCGCCGGTAGGCTGGCGAAAAAGGCCGGCAGGATCCCGCGCCGGGAGCACGC
The DNA here is from genome assembly GCA_036390955.1 of Arthrobacter sp. GTDB lineage: Bacteria > Actinomycetota > Actinomycetes > Actinomycetales > Micrococcaceae > Arthrobacter. Next base: position 4,548 of record DASWAW010000142.1, on the reverse strand, counting down.
GCTGGCGTCCTCGGCGATGGAAGGCCGGGCAGAGTTCCTCTAGGCCGGAGTCCTGAAGCCTTTCCGCCGTTCGATCGAAGACCCGGGGGCGGAAGGCCCGGCCTGACGCAGCAAAGGAGCCCGCCATGGCAGCCACAGAGGACATCCTCACCGAGGACCAGGTCGATGCGGCCCTGAGGAAGCTGCCGGACTGGAGGTACCGGCTCGGCGGTTTCGTCACGGTCTATAAGGCGCCGACAGCGGCCGCGGCGCTGGAACTGATCGCCGCCGTCGGACGCCTGGCCGAGGAACAGAACCACCACCCGGATCTGGACTGGCGCTACAACCGGGTCTTTCTTCGGTACAGCTCCCACGACGCCGGGGACAACGTCACGCGCCGGGACGTCTCGGCCGCAACCGCTGCCGGCGCAGCGGCAGCCGGGATCGGCGCCACCGCGGAGCCCGGCCTGCACCGCACCATCGAGGTGGCCATCGACTCGGAGGACCCGGCCGCCATCTCGGAGGTCTGGCGGGTGGCCCTCGGGTACCGCCGGGGCAGCTCCGATGATCTGGTGGACCCCTACGGGCGTGGCCCCACACTCTGGTTCCAGACGACGTCCACCCCCAGCCCCAACCGGCTCCACCTCGACATCCACCGCAGCAAGGCCGAATCCGGCCCCGTGCTGGAGAAAACGGCCGCGACCGGCGCCTTAATGAACCATGACCACGCACCCGACTGGGTGGTGGTCACGGATGTGCAGGGAAACCGGTTGTGCCTCTGCACCGAAGCGGGCCACGGGCCCGCTGCGCCGGAGGCCTGAGCCCCGGCACTCCGGCTCCCCGGCGGGCAGGCTAGTAGCGCAGGATGGCGGTGAGCCGGGCGGTGTCGCGGGTGGTGCGGGTCTTGCCCAGGTACAGCACGGCGGCCACGGCGGCGGCGGCACCGAGGACCATGGGCAGGACCCACGGAATCCAGGTCAGCCCGGGCTGGTAACCCAGGCCGGCGGCGATGAAGATGATCCAGCTGAGCATCCCCACGGCCAGCGATACCCCTGCCGGCACGGCGATGCCGTACTTGGCGTGCCGCTTGTCATTGGCCCAGACCACAAAGCCCGCGGCCACGGTCACCAGGGCAACCACAATCAGGGAAAGCATGTTCGGACTCCTCGCGGATCGGCGGACCGGGTCAGCTGCGGTGTTGCCCGGAGGGGCAGCACCGGGCGGTGGCTAAAGGGCGCCGAAACCGACGCGGCGTACTTCCTCGGCACCGATTTCAACATAGCCCAGGACGTTCGCGGGAATGATGATCAGGCGGCCCTTCTCGTCCGTGAGGCGCAGCTCCGTGCCCTTCGCGATGGCCTCGCCGACGACCTTGGCCACGGCGTCGGCCTCCTGGGACGATTCCAGGACAATTTCGCGGCCGATGTTCTGAATGCCGATCTTTACTTCCACAGCAAGGCCTCCCAGCCAATCAAAGTTCTCAGGTGTTATCTCTATTTGTAGTCTAGGTTTCCTTGGGGAAGCGTGAGATTCCGCGCCAAGCTAAACGGTAGATCAGATCGCTGGCGACATCGAGGTCAAGATCGCCTCCGGTTTCCAGCCAGTACCGGGCGCTGACCTGCGCCATTCCGGCGAGTCCGCGGCCCAGCAACTGGGACTCCAGCTCGGGCAGCTTGGTGTCCTCCGCGATGACCCGGGCGACGGCGTCGGCGAAGGTCTTGTTGAAGGCTTCGAGCCGGGCACTGACGTCGGCGTCATTGACGAGGTCGGACTCGAAGACGAGGCGGTGGGCCTGGTCGTCGCTGGCGATGAAGCGGAAGTACGCCCGCATAACGGCCTGGACGCGCTCATCGTTGTCAGTCGTGGAGTTGAGGGCACCGAGCAGAAGGGCGATCAGTTTGCTGAGCTGGCTGTCCAGCAGGGCCAGGTACAGCTCGCGTTTGGACGGAAAGTGCTGGTAAAGCACGGGCTTGCTGACGTGGGCGGTCTCGGCGATTTCGTCCATCGCGGCACCGTGGTAGCCGTTGGCCACGAAGACTTCCTGGGCAGCCGCGAGCAGCTGTGCCCGGCGTTCATCGCGGGGCAACCGTGCCGAGCGCTGTCCGCTCCGTGCCGGTACCTCCGCGGACTTTCCGGCATGACCCCGCTCAACCGGTGCCTGATCAACCACTGTCGGCCTTCTTTCGCTTGCTGTTACGTCCACTTTACGTGCCAGTAATATGACCTGGCGGCATCTTCGGGCATAGATTGAAGTATGGCTTCCAAGTTCACCCCAAACGCAGCCCACGCAACCCCGGAAATGGCGCCCGCGGCGCCCGGGCCGCTGGTGGAACCGGCCGAGGGCCTGACCCCGGATGAAGTGCAACGCTATTCCCGGCACCTGATCATTCCGGAAATCGGGGCGATCGGGCAGCGCCGCCTGAAGAACGCCCGGGTCCTTGTGATCGGCGCCGGCGGCCTCGGCTCTCCCGCACTGCTCTACCTGGCCGCCGCCGGCGTGGGCACCCTAGGAATCGTCGACGACGACACCGTGGAGCTGAGCAACCTCCAGCGGCAGGTAATCCACGGCGTGGCGGATGTGGGCCGGCCCAAGATCGAGTCCGCCCGCGACGCCATTGCCGCCCTGAACCCGCTGGTGGACGTCCGGCTGCACAATGTCCGGCTTGACGCCTCCAACGCCTTGGAGCTGTTTGCCGGCTATGACCTCATCCTCGATGGCGCCGACAACTTCGCCACCCGCTATCTGGTGAACGACGCCGCGGCAATCCTGGGCAAGCCCTACATCTGGGGTTCGATCTTCCGCTTCGACGGGCAGGTCAGCGTCTTCTGGGAACAGTACGGACCCACCTACCGCGATCTCTACCCCGAGGCGCCTCCGGCAGGCTCCGTGCCTTCCTGCGGGGAAGGCGGAGTCTTCGGAATGCTCTGCGCCGCCGTCGGTGCGCTGATGGTGACCGAAGCCGTCAAGCTCATCACCGGCGTCGGGCGCTCCCTGCTGGGCCGCGTGGCGCTCTTCGACGCCCTCGGCGGGACCTGGCGGGAAATCCGGGTCTCCCGAGACCCCGAGGCGGAGCGGATCACGGAACTGACCGACTATGAAGCTTTTTGCGGCATCACGCCCGCCGCGGAGGCGGGCACCGAACATACCGTGACGGCAACCCAGCTGGCCACGATGCTGGCCTCCCGCACGGCCGGGCTCAAGGACTTCCACCTCATCGATGTGCGGGAAACCGGGGAATACGAGATCGTCCGGATCGACGGGGCGGTGCTGATCCCGCAGGGCCGGATCCTGGCCGGCGAGGCCTGGCACGAGCTGCCGCAGGACACGGAGATCGTGTTCCACTGCAAGAGCGGGACCCGGTCCGCGGCCGTCCTCGCCGCCGCCCGGGCTGCCGGCTATGAGCGCGTCAGCCACCTCGACGGCGGAATCCTGGCCTGGGTGCGCGACGTCGAGCCCGGAAAACCGGTCTACTGACCGTCCCAGCCTGAAGTGAACCCGGTACGCAACGGCCAGTGAGATGAGCGATGACGTGAACGTGACCCCACAGCACAAGATCGGTTCCGGCTTCGGACGGGACTCGACCGCGGCGGAAGTTATTGCCGGGATTGACCTGCGCGGGAGAACCGCCATCGTCACCGGCGGCTACTCCGGTCTGGGACTGGAAACCGTCCGGGCGCTGGCTTCATCCGGCGCCGTGGTGGTCGTGCCGGCCCGTCGGCCGGAACACGCCAGCGAAGTCCTGGCGGAGGCCGGAATCCCCGCCGGGGCGGCCGCCGGCGAAGTGAGCGTCGCCGCGCTTGATCTGGCGGACCAGTCCAGCGTGAAAGAGTTCGCAGAGATGTTCCTGGACTCTGCGGATGCCGGCCGCGCCGACGGCCCCGCTGACGGCGGCGTCCGCAGCCTGGACATCCTGATCAATAACGCCGCGATCATGGCCAGCCCGGAACGCCGTGTGGGGCCCGGCTGGGAGTCGCAGTTCGCCACAAATCATCTGGGACATTTTGCCCTTACCAACCTGCTCTGGCCCGCGCTGGCTGCCGGCTCGGGGGCACGGGTGGTGTCGCTGTCCTCCACCGGGCACAAGCTCTCGCCGATCCGCTTTGACGACATCAACTTCGAGACCGGCTACGACAAGTGGCGGGCCTACGGGCAGGCCAAAACGGCCAACTCATTGTTCGCCGTGCAGCTTGACCGGCTCGGCAGGGACTTCGGGGTGCGTGCCTTCGCTGTGCACCCGGGCGGGATCATGACGGAACTGCAACGCCACCTGCCGAGGGAAGAAATGATCGCCGCCGGCTGGATGGATGAAGCAGGCAAGATCGACCCACGGTTCAAGACGCCCGCGCAGGGGGCGGCGACATCCGTGTGGGCGGCGACCTCTCCGGCGCTTGAGGGCATGGGGGGCGTCTACTGCGAGGACTGCGACATTGCGGACCCCACCGTGGTGGGATCCCCGGAGGCGCGGATCCGCGGTGTGGACGCCCACGCGGTGGACCCGGCTGATGCAGCCAGGCTGTGGACGCTTTCTGCGGAGCTGACGGGAATCAACGCTTTCGGCGGCTAATGCC
>DASWAW010000141.1:0-2956 GCA_036390955.1 Arthrobacter sp. | reverse complement strand
CCGCGAACCAGCTGCTGGGCGAGCGTGGTGCGCTTGATCCCGGAGATCCTGCAGATGTCTGCCGTGCTCGCGCTGGGGGCGACGACATGAAGCCAGTGTTGAAACGCCTTGGCGGGTAAGGGCATTTATGGCTTCCTGCGGAGTCGAATGGAAGTACGGCTTCTGAAGTGCGGTCGAGCGGCGGCTGCGATGATTTTACGTGGAGTGCTGATTCAACTATGCTAGATGCTCGAACCCGCTGGTCCGTACACCCCCCAAGTCCGGACCGGCGGGTTCTTTTATGCCCGGCGGCTGTTGGCCGCCCGCACCGGCCCTTCGGCGGCCTGTTTTGGGCCGCGGTGAGAGGATGGACTAATGACTGCAACCCTTGTTGCCAAGGACCTCTCCGGTGGCCACGACCACCGCACACTCTTCTCCAAACTCTCCCTGACGGTCGCGCCCGGCGACGTCATCGGCGTCGTGGGAGCCAACGGCGCCGGCAAGTCCACCCTGCTCCGGCTCCTGGCCGGCGTCGACGAGCCGCAGGAAGGCACCGTCAGTCTTTCCCCGGCAGACGCGTTCGTCGGCTGGCTGCCGCAGGAACACGAAAGGATCGCCGGCGAGACGGTGGGCGGCTACATCGCCCGGCGCACCGGCTGCGCCCGGGCCACCCTGGACATGGAGTCCGCGGCGGACGCCCTTGCCGGCGGCGCCCCCGGCTCCGACGACGACTACTCCCTCGCGTTCGACCGCTGGATGGCCTCGGGCGCCGCGGACCTGGACGAACGCATCCCGGCGGTGCTCGCCGACCTTGGCCTCGAAGTGGGCCAGGACGCCGACATGACCGGGCTCTCGGGCGGACAGGCTGCCCGCGTGGCGCTCGCGGCGCTGCTGCTGAGCCGCTTCGACATCGTGCTCCTGGACGAACCCACGAACGACCTGGACCTCAATGGACTGGCCAAACTCGAGGCGTTTGTGCAGGGACTCCGCGGCGGCGTGGTGCTGGTGTCCCATGACCGTGAATTCCTCGCCCGCTGCGTGACCACCATCGTCGAGCTGGACCTCGCGCAAAACTCCGTAGCCGTGTACGACGGCGGCTACGAGGCCTACCTCGAGGAACGGGCCGTGGCGCGCCGGCACGCCCGGGAACGCTACGAGGAATTCGCCAACACCAAAGCCGACCTCGTCTCCCGGGCCCGCACCCAGCGCGAGTGGAGCTCCCAGGGTGTCCGCAACGCCATGAAGAAGAACCCGGACAACGACAAGATCCGGCGCGCCGCCAGTACCGAGTCCTCCGAGAAGCAGGGCCAGAAGGTCCGCCAGATGGAATCCCGCATCGCCCGGCTCGAAGAGGTCGACGAACCCCGCAAGGAATGGCAGCTGCAGTTCAGCATCGGCCAGGCACCGCGGTCCAGCGCCGTCGTGGCAACGCTGCGCGACGCCGTCGTGCGCCAGGGCGACTTCACGCTCGGCCCGGTGAACCTGCAGCTCAACGCCGGGGAACGGATCGGCATCACCGGCCCCAACGGCGCCGGCAAGTCCACCCTGCTCCGCCTGCTCCTGGGCGTGCAACGGCCTGATTCCGGCGACGCCTCCATGGGCGCCTCCGTGGCCATCGGGGAGATCGACCAGGCCCGCGGGCTGCTGGCCGGCGAGCTGAAACTGGGCGACGCCGTCGAGGCCGTGCTCACGGACCGGACCCCGGCCGAGGTCCGCACCCTGCTGGCCAAGTTCGGGCTCAAGGCGGACCACACCTCCCGTCCCGTGGACTCCCTCTCGCCGGGGGAGCGGACCAGGGCTGCCCTGGCCCTGCTGCAGGCCCGCGGCGTGAACCTGCTGGTACTCGACGAACCCACCAACCATCTGGATCTCCCGGCGATCGAACAGCTCGAGGAAGCCCTCGAAAGCTACGACGGCGCCCTGCTGCTGGTCACCCACGACCGCCGGCTGCTGGAAAACGTGCGTCTTGACGCGCGCTGGAACGTGGACGACGGCGTCGTCACCGAGCTGTTGGGCCATACCGCCCCGAAAGGCAACAACACATGAGCATGGACCGGGTAGCTTGGAGCTCCCTTTACAACATCACGCGCGCCTCAAGCGGCTCGAAGCCGTTCTCGAAAGAGACGCTCAAACGCGTGTTCAGCTTCGCCCGTCCGCACAAGGGCCATCTGATCGCCTTCGTGCTGCTGTCCATCGTGATGGCCGTCCTGGCCGTCGCCACCCCGGTCCTCGCCGGCCAGGTGGTGGACGCGATCATCGCCGGCGCGGCCACCGACGTCGTCGTCTGGCTGGCGGTGCTGATCGCCATTGTGGCCATCGCCGAAGCCGGGCTGGGACTCGTCACCCGCTGGCTGTCCTCCACGATCGGCGAGGGCGTGATCGTGGACCTGCGCACCAAGGTCTTCGACCACGTGCAGAAGATGCCGATCGCCTTCTTCACCCGCACCCGCACCGGGGCCCTGGTGAGCCGGCTGAACAACGACGTGATCGGCGCCCAGTCGGCCTTCGCCGGGACCCTGTCCGGGGTCGTCAGCAACGTCGTGGCCCTCGCCCTGACGCTCGTGGTGATGCTGGGCAAGTCCTGGCTCATCACCGTGCTCGCCATGATCCTGCTGCCGATCTTCCTGATCCCGGCCCGCCGGATGGGCTCCAAGCTGGCCGACCTGCGCCGTGAAGCCGCCGAGCACAACGCGTCCATGGGCACCCAGATGACCGAGCGGTTCTCCGCCCCCGGCGCCACCCTGGTGAAGCTCTTCGGCCGTCCCGACGAGGAATCCCGGGAATTCGCCGTCCGCGCCGGCCGCGTCCGCGACATCGGCATCCGGACGGCGATGCTGCAGTTCACCTTCGTGACCGCCCTGACGCTCGTTTCCGCACTGGCCCTCGCCCTGGTCTATGGCCTGGGCGGCTTCCTGGCGCTGCAGGGGCAGCTGGCAGCGGGCGACGTCGTGGTGCTGGCCCTGCTGCTCACCCGCCT
>DASWAW010000140.1:0-3935 GCA_036390955.1 Arthrobacter sp. | reverse complement strand
CTCGGAGAGCCCGTAGATGTCGCAGGCCTTGATGTTCATGGTCACTTCGAGCTCGCGGCGCATTTCCTCGGTCCACGGCTCGGCACCCAGCACGGCGTACTTGAGCGAGGTGGAGGCCGGGTCGATGCCCTGCTTCATCATCGCGTCGGCGATGGTGAGCAGGTAGGTCGGGGTGGCCAGGATCGCGTCGGGCTTGAAGTCCTGGATGAGGGTGATCTGGCGTTCGGTCTGGCCGCCCGAGATCGGGATGACCGTGCAGCCCAGGGCCTCGGCGCCAGCGTGGGCGCCCATGCCGCCAGTGAACAGGCCGTAGCCGTAGGCGTTGTGGACCTTCATGCCCGGGCGGACGCCGGAGGCGCGCAGCGAGCGGGCCACGAGCTTGGCCCAGTCGGCGAGGTCCTTCTTGGTGTAGCCGACGACGGTGGCGCGGCCGGTGGTGCCGGAGCTGGCGTGGATGCGGGCCACCTCGTGCTGCGGCACGGCGAACATGCCGAAGGGGTACTCCAGGCGGAGGTCCTCCTTGGTGGTGAAGGGGAACTTGCCCAGGTCGGAGAGTTCGCGGAGGTCCGTGGGGTGGACTCCGGCCTCGTCGAACTTGCGCTTGTACAGGGGAACGCGGTCGTAGGCGTAGGCCAGGGTGTGCTGGAGGCGGGTGAGCTGCAGTGCCTCGAGCTCGTCGCGGGAGATCATTTCTTCGCGGTCCAGGACAGCTTCACTGGTGGGGGCGACGGTTTCTTGGGTCATCTGGGGTTCCCTGTTTCTATTTCTTGGAGATGGTGCGGCTGCGGCCGCGGAACTCGGCGACGAGTTCGCCCGGCAGGGTGTCGGTGGGGAGTTCGCCCGGAACCGTGGCGACGGGCGCCGGGCGGGCGGGGGAGGCCGCTGTGTCCGGTGCGGTGCCTGCGCCGGGATCGGCGGCGTAGATCTGGATGTCGTACAGGCCGCTGCGTCCGGTGCTGGCGCGGCGGTTGGCGACGGCGGTCAGGACCTGGCCGCGGAACGCCGGCTTGAGGAAGTTGATGTCGACGCCGGAGGCCACGGTGATGGTTCCCTCGTCCGCCGGTTCCGGGTTGGCCGGGTTGCAGGCCAGCGCGAAGGCTGTGTCGCCGAAGGCGAAGATCATTCCGCCGTGCGCCATGCCAAACCCGTTCAACATTTCCTGCCGGAGTTTCATGCGGATCGTGGCATGTCCGTCGTCCAGCGCCACAACTTCGATGCCCATCCACTCCGAGGCGTAGTCGTCTTTAAGGATGGGGTGGGTGTCACCGGAAATCGTCAGTTCAGCCATGCGTCATTGCCTCCAGCTTTATTTACCGAATGTTCATTAGGTAATCCCATTTAGGTGCCTTCTGTCAAGAGCTGGCGGGCGGATGAAGCCGTGGGCGGACACGGTGAAGCGGCCGGATAACGCGCGAAAACGGCCGGAAACCAGCTGCAAACCATGAGAAATGCGCCCCGGCGGCACCGGCGCGGGGGTCACCGGACTTGGGCGGAATCGCCTGCTGCCGGCTCAGGCAGGGAGCCGCTGCTGCCCGCGGCGGGCGGGAGCCCCGACTGCCGCGGGGAGGCGGCCACCAGCGAAGGCCCGGGGGTCAGTTCCGTTCGAAAGTCAGGGACCAGGGTTCGCTGCCGCGGCCGGTCTGGGTCCATCCGTCCCGCCGGACGTCGCCGACGAGCTCATCCAGGCTGCGGGTCATCCCCGGGGCCCACTTTTCTTCCGGCGGAACCGGCGAGACCGGCGTCGGGGACATGAAGGTGGAGCTCGAATAGCGGACCGCATCGGCCACGCGGCCAACGAACCGGTACTGCGTACTACCCGACTGGGACGAAAGAGTTGTGAGGATGCGGGCCCACCAGGCTGTGCCGCCGATGTCCTGCAGTTCCACACGCAGCGTTTCCACGAGATCCTCCACTCTGCCCACCCAACCGTTGCTCCTCACACTGGCTGGCGGGCGCCGGCCGGGTAAGGGGCCAAAGTCCCGCGGTCGGCCTGCGGGCGCCGCATGGAGAAACGGCAGCAACAAGTGAAAGTATGGAGGGACCGAGCATCACCACGGCACAACCTAAGGGCGAACCATGGCCAAAGGAATCTACGTCAGCGCGACCACCCCGGGCTCCGGGAAGTCGCTCATAGCCCTGGGCCTGGCGGACACCCTGCACCGGCACGCGGACCGGATCGGGTTCTTCAAACCTGTGGTCAACGGGCACGACGCCGCCTCGGACCCCATGGTGGCGCTGATGAAAGCCCGGTTCGACCTCGAGGACGAGCGATGCCGCGGCGGGCTGACCTTCGCCGAAGTCCGCAGCCTGCTCGCCGAGGGCCGGCGCGAGGACATCGATGCCCGCTGCGTGGAGATCTTCGCCGAGATGGCCCGGTACTGTGACGTCATCATCGTGGAGGGTACGGACCTGACCGGCCAAGACGCCGCCGTCGAGTTCGACCTCAACGCCCGGCTGGCCAACAACCTGGCTGCCTCCATCGTGGCCGTCGTCGGCGCCAAGGGCCGCACCGTCGCGGAGACCGTCGACGCCGTCGAGGTCGCCCGCAAGGAACTCGTCGCCGAACGCTGCTCGCTCCTGGCCATCATGGTCAACCGCGCCGACCCGGAGGACCTGGAGGCCATCGCCGCCGAGGTCCGCCCCGGCGCCTCGGGCCGGCCCGTGTATGTCCTGCCGGAGTTGGAGTCGATCGCCCGGCCCACCTCCGGCGAGGTCGCGTCCGCCCTCGGCCTTGGCCAGGTGGCCGGACTGCCTGACCTGGAACGTGACGTGCATTCGGTCAAGGTGGCGGCGATGAGCGTGGCCAACTTCCTGCACGTGCTCGACGACGGCGCGCTGGTGATCGTGCCCGGTGACCGTGCCGACGTGCTCGTCGCCTGCCTGGCCTCGTCATTTTCGCCCGAGTTCCCGGTCCCGTCGGCCCTGATCCTCACCGGCGGCCTGGCCCCGGACCCCACCATCTACTCGCTGCTGGCGCAAGCCCCGTTCCCGATTTTCGCCGCCCCGGACGACACCTACGTGACCGCCAAACGGGTCTCCGAGGTGCGCAGCGAGATCTGGTCCGGGCACCGCCGCAAGGTGGCCTCCGCTCTGGGCCTGTGGTCCAAGCGGGTGGACGAGGCCGAGCTGCTGGAACGGCTGCACCTGCCGCGTCCCGAACGGATGACGCCGCTGCGGTTCCTGCATGACCTGATCGAGCGGGCCCGGCTGCAGCGCCGCCACATCGTCCTCCCGGAAGGGAACGACGTGCGGATCCTGCGTGCCGCCGAAATCCTGCACCGGCGGGATGTCTGCGACCTCACGATCCTGGGCAACGAGTCGGAGGTCCGGGAGCTGGCGTCCACCCAGGGCGTCGACCTCTCCGGCATGAACATCGTGGACCCCGCCACGTCGGAGCTGCGCCAGCAGTTTGCGGAGAAGTACGCGCAGCTGCGGGCGCACAAGGGCGTGGACCTCGCCCGAGCGCTGGAACTCATGCTGGATGGCAGCTACTTCGGCACCATGATGGTGCAGCTGGGCGTGGTGGACGGCATGGTCTCCGGCGCCGCGCACACGACCGCCCACACCATCCGCCCGGCACTGGAGTTCGTCAAGACCCGCGAGGGCGTGAAGATCGTTTCGTCCGTGTTCCTGATGCTGATGCCGGACCGGGTCCTTGTGTATGGCGACTGCGCGGTCAATCCGGACCCGAACGCGGAGCAGTTGGCGGACATCGCGCTGGCCTCGGCCGAGACCGCAACCCAGTTCGGCGTGGAGCCGCGCGTGGCCATGCTCTCCTACTCCACCGGAGGCTCCGGCACCGGCGAGGCGGTGGACAAAGTCCGGCAGGCCACCGAGCTCGTGCGGTCACGCCGCCCGGACCTCGCCGTCGAGGGCCCCATCCAGTACGACGCCGCCGTGGACGCCGCCATCGCCCAGTCCAAGATGCCGGGTTC
>DASWAW010000139.1:0-4628 GCA_036390955.1 Arthrobacter sp. | reverse complement strand
GTCGGAGGCGCCGCGCTTGAAGAGGAACTTGATGGCCTCGCGCAGCGTGCCGCCGGTGGCGAGCATGGGGTCCAGGACGAAGATCTGGCGGTCGGTGAGGTCCTCGGGGAGGCGCTCGGCGTAGGTGATGATGTCCAGGGTCTCTTCATCGCGGGCCATGCCCAGGAAGCCGACCTCGGCCGTGGGGACCAGCTTGGTCATGCCCTCGAGCATGCCGAGTCCGGCGCGCAGGATGGGGACCACCAGCGGGGTGGGCTTGGTGAAGGCGGTGCCGATGGTGGTGCTGACCGGCGTCTCGATGGTCACCGGTTCGGTGCGGACTTCGCGGGTCGCCTCGTACGCCAGGAGCGTGACGAGTTCCTCGGTGAGCTGGCGGAAAACCGGCGACGGGGTGTTCTTGTCCCGCAGAACGGTGAGCTTATGGGCGACCAGCGGGTGGTCCACAACGAGAGTGCGCATGGGTCAAAACTATCACCCGGCGGCTGGCGGCCCGCCCGTGGGGCCGCGGGCGCCGACGTCGTCCCTGTCCCCCGGAGCGCCGCGGCCGGTGAAGCCGTCGCGGAGGTGGGCCGGGTTGTCAAAAGTCGGGGCCGGTCCGGCGTGTTCGCGGTGCCGCAGGACGTGGAAGAGCCGGTGGGCCAAGATGACGATTCCGACCCAGGCGAGCCCCAGCACCCATCCGAAGATCACATCGGTCATCCAGTGGTGGCCCAGATACACCCGGCTCATGCCCATCGCGAAAATGAAGACCGCACCCGCCGCTATCAGGCTGATCCGGGCTGCGGTGCGTTTGATCTGCAGGCAGGCGAGGTACACCACGAGGCCGATCACCACCGTGGTGTTCAGTGTGTGGCCGCTCGGGAACGACGGCGAGGTTTCGTAGGGCGGGACGGCGTCGACATGGTCCGGGCGGGTCCGGCCGATCAATTTCTTGCCCACGGCCGTCGCTGTCACGGAGACGGCCGCGGCACCGCCGATGAGGATCAGCGGCCGCCAGGTCCGGCTGGCCCAGATGAGCCACGCCGTGAGGATGCTGCCCAGGATGGGCATGCCGATCCCGCCACCGATGTTGGTGAACCCCGTCACGAATGCATCGAGTCCGGGGCTGCGGAGCTGTTCCATCATCCCCAGGGTGGGCTTGTCCAGGTTGGCCAGCCCGGCGTCATCCGCAACGTTGTCATAGACTTCGGCGCCCAACAGTGCGAGGACCAGCACCACCGCGCCGCCGATGAGCATGGTGATCCACAGGGCCGCGTAAGGCACCACCCATTTGCCCCAACGATGAGTCAACCAGCTCTCGATCCCGGTGTTCACGGTGTCTCCCGAATGTCGTTGCCGGCAGCTGCGCTGCCCAGCGTGCTTAGTATCGAAACTATCATTGAGCAATGACTTCCCCCGAGCCGCGCCATGCCGAATGGATGGGCCTTGCCCTCGCCGAGGCGCGTGCCGCGCTGGCCACGGCCGACGTGCCGATCGGCGCCGTGGTCATCGGTCCCGACGGCACCGTGCTCGGCAGCGGGCGCAATGAACGGGAGGCCCTTGGGGACCCGACGGCGCACGCGGAGATGGTGGCCATCCGCGAGGCTGCCGCGCGGCTGCAGGAGCCGGGCGCGGCGGGCGGAGGCGCCGGCGACGGCTGGCGTTTGGCGGACTGCACCCTGGTGGTGACGCTGGAGCCCTGCGCCATGTGCGCCGGGGCCGTGGTGCTGGCCCGGATTCCCCGGGTGGTGTTTGGCGCCTGGGACGAGAAGGCCGGGGCCGCCGGCTCGGTGTTCGATATCCTCCGCGAACGCCGGCTCAACCACTGGGTGGAAGTGTATGCCGGGGTCAGGGAACAGGAATGCGCGGCGTTGCTGCGGGACTTCTTCGCCGGGCACCGCGGCGCGTGAGCCCTGGCCACCGCTGCTCCCCGCGCCCGGGCTCGCGGCGCTAGCTGACGGCGGCGGAGCCTGCTGCGGCGGCCGCCAGGTTGTCGATGCGCTTCTGCCGGCTGGCCGGTGAGTCGAGGCTGAAGGCGCGGAAATCGCCGAGGTCCTCGCGGATCCAGTCCTCCACTTCGGCGATCCGCCGGGTCACCGCGGGCGTGGCGGCGTGGAACACCCACGGCACGATCCGTTCCCGGCCGGGATCGTACTGCCATAGCCCGATGATCCGGCCCCGGTCGAAGATGGGATGGTCCGGGAGGTCAGCCTGCAGCGCCAGCGACCCCAGGGCTTTCGTGTGCCGGTCCTCCTCGGCCAGCAGGTCGGCGGCGTTGCGCCGCAACAGCGCCAGGGAGTCCGTGCCGGCCAGCAGCTGGATCTGCTCGTCGGCCGGCGGGTGGAACGCGGCGAGTTGTTCGACGTCGTCGGGCAGCATCCAGAGCGTCTCGCCGTCGGCGGTGGGAACCTCCACCGCGCCGGCCGCGGCCAGCGCCGCCCTGCTCTGGGCCACCGTGAAAGCCGTGAACCACTGTGACTGTTTGAAGGTCGCGCCTCCGGTCCAGCCAAGGTAATGGCGGATCAGCTCGGTGCGGGCGTCGCCGTCGTCGAGCGGGCTCGGCGGCAGATCCCACAGTTCGTACGCGTAGCGCTGCTGGTCGAGCCGGCCGTTGGCCGGGACCCGGCGGATCCGTCCCTGTGACTGCAGGATACCGAGGGCCGTGGGCAGGGTGGTGGTGGCACCCTTTTTCTTGCCTTCCTCGCCGAGGTTCCGCACGGATTCGCCGAGTTCCTCCTTGAGCTGGCGCGGGTCCATCGGGACAGCGGCCTCGGCGAGCGTGTGCAGCACCTGCTCCTCCAGCAGCGCGATTTCGCCGCGGTCCACACCGAGCCTGCCGACCACCTTGACGGTCGCCTCGGCCGCGTCCCGCCCGAGCCGCAGCGCCCAGGCGAAATCGTCCCGGCCCAGCACGTAGGTGCAGCCGCGCGCCGTCGGGAGTTCGAGGATCCGGCGCGCCTCGACGTCGGCGTCGACCTGCTCGCGGCGGATGCCGGCCCGGGCGAAAAGCGTGAGGTAGGGGTTGGCGCCGCCCACCGAACGCGCCCAGCCCGCCCGGGTGAACACCTGCTCCGCGGTGCAGCCCGCCAGCGAGCCGTCCAGGCCCTGTTTGTGCCAGGCCCAGGCGCGGAGCCGCTCCCGGGTCAGGGTCCGGGCCGGCGGCGCGTTCGCCGTCAGGGGCTGCGTGGTCAGGGGCTCGGGCGTCATGGGGTCATTGTCCACCAGCCGGCGCGGCAGGGGAATCTTCCGCGGCGGGCTTTTCCTGTGGAGCTTCCGGCGGCGGGGCCGGAGGTTCAAGGTCCAGGGCGGCCAGCACGGTCCGTGCCGTGGCGTCCCAGCCGGGCAGCCGCTCCCGCGCGTCCACCGCGGCGGCCCGCCAGCGGGTGCGGACCCCGGGGTCGGACAGCCAGCGCCGCAGCACCTCCGTGAGGGGGGCCGGGTCCGTTTCGAGCGCGACGGCGGCGCCCGGCAAGGCGGCGGCAGGCTCCGGCGGCGCTGACGGCACGGCGGTGCCCGCGGCGGGCGGCGCGGCGGTGCCCGCAGCGAGCGCTTCGACGGCGCCCGTGCCGGCCCGCACGACCACCGGCACACCGCGCGCAATCGACTCCGTGACCACCAGGCCGAAAGTCTCGGCCTGCGAGATAAGCAGGCTGAGGTCGGCGGCAGCCCATTCCGACTCCAGCGCCCCGCCCCGCAGTTCCCCCGGGATCCGGATGCGGTCCTGCAGCCCCAGCCGTTTCACCGCGTCCCGGAGGAGCGCCGCATAACCCGGATCGGCGGTGTCGGAGCCAACCAGGGAGGCGGTCCACGCCAGGTCCAGCAGGGCCGGCAGGGCGGCGAGCAGCAGTGACTGGTCCTTGTTCGGCAACAGGGCGGCCACCGCCAGGAAATGCGGCGGCTCCGACCCGGAAGCCAGTTCGGCGCTGTCCGTGCCCGGCAGCGCCACCCGGACACCGTCCAGCCCGTGTCTGGCCCGGATCGCCTCTGCTGCCGAGCCGCTGGTGCAGATCACCCCGGCCGCCGCCCGCAGTGCCCGGCGTTCCAGCCCGGCCTCACCGTGCCCGGCGTCGTCCAGCGGCATGTGCAGCAGGATCCAGGCGGGCCGGCCGGCGGCCGCGGCGGCTGCCAGTTCATCCGGTGCCCCGCAGGCGAGGAGACCGTCGACCAGGGTTACCGTGCGCCCGGCCCCGGGGCCGTTGCCGCTGAGGTCCGTGCGGTCGCCGCCGACGCCGGTGCCGCCGCCCTTGTCGCCGTCGCGCTTGTCGCCGTCGCCCAGGAGGGCGGCCAGCCGCTGCCGGTCCGCTGCGCTGCCCACCGGCCAGTCGCCGTCGAGCGGGCAGGTGTCCACCTCGACCCCCAGCGCGGCCAGTTCCCGGGCGAGGGCTGCGTTGTAGACGTTGCCGCCGGAGTTGTGGCGCACGTTGCCGGGCACGACGAGGCGGACGCGGAGACCGTCCCGCTGCACCCCGTTCCTGGCCGGCACGGTGTTCCCGGTAGGCACCGAAGCCCTAGCTGGCCTCAAAGTCGAGCGAGTAGCTGGCCCAGGCGTCGGGGGTTTCGCGCAGGGTGACGTCCAGTCCGGCCAGCTCGCGCCCGTCCGCGCCGGTGCGGATCTGCGCCGCCACGGCGTCGGCGACGTACTGGGCCAG
>DASWAW010000138.1:0-6809 GCA_036390955.1 Arthrobacter sp. | reverse complement strand
GGCATCGTGAAGACGTTTGTATCGAGCGCCACTTGCCCGTTCCGGGCCAGCGCCCTGCCTCGGACCGTTGTCCCGGTCGAAGCCGTGATTGAGGTCAGGGCCAGAATATTGCCGCTGAACGTTGAAGCCGTGCCCAGGGTCGCGGAGCTGCCGACCTGCCAGTAAACATTGCAGGCCTGGGCGCTGTTGGTCAGTACGATGCTGCTTGCCGAAGCAGTCGTCAGGGTCGAGGCGACCTGGAAGATGAACACCGCGTTCGGATTCCCCTGCCCGTTCAGGGTCAGCGCGCCGCTGACGGACAGCGGGCCGGAGGATTTATAGACGCCCGGGGCCAGGGTTTTCCCAACCAGGTCACCGGCCACGAGGGCGGTCATGGCCCGGCCTGCGGCGTCGTCGTATGCGGTGGTCAGGTCGGACTGGGCCTGGAGGGCCGGCGCGTCGGCCGCGTGGGTGGCGCCGGCCACGAGGCCCGGCGGGAAGCCCGTGATCGCACTTCCCGGGTTCACGCCGAGGTTTCCGGCGAGGGTTGTGGGTCCGGTGTTGGTGACCGTTGTTCCGCCCAGGACGGAGTACCCGGCAGCCGTCCCCAGACCGACCGGGGCGTCCGCGGCGTATGCCGGAGACTGCCCCACGAGTGCCAGTGCCAGCAGTGCCGACGCGCCCATGGCGGTCCCCACCGCGGTCCGGCGCCGAAGACGGAGGCTCCGCTGGCGGGATCCATCACCGGACTCGATTGGAGCATGGCTGTGGGCGGGAGAGGTCGAAGCCAAAGTGGGATCCTTGTTGGTCGGCAGCCCGGCCGACCGCGAGGGTCCCGTAGCTTTGCGTCGCGGATTCGCACCCGGTTTGCCCTTGTCGATGAGCGGCTGCTCGGTCTCCGGTAACCCTAACAGCCGAAGGCGGGCCCTCATGACCGGGCCGAGGACCGGTCAGGGCGGATGCCCCGGACGAAGGTTCAGTCCCGCGCGTCGCGTTCGGGCGGCATCGCCGTTGCGGTGCGCGGGTTGGCCGGAGCCGGTTCGTTCGAGCGCTTGTTGGTGGTGCTCCAGCTGGTGAGGAAGTCGAGTTGTTCCTGGGCATGGCTTCCCGGTTCGGCGGTGTAGGCGATGAGGGTCAGCCCCTCTCCGGGGAGTTCGAGGGAATCGCCGGAGAGCTCGATGTCCCCGACGAGTGGGTTGTGCAGTGTTTTGCGGGCCGAGCGGTGGAAGCGGACGTTGTGCCGCGCCCAGCGGGTCGCGAATTCAGTGCTTCCCGTGGCGAGGTCCCCTATGAGGCCGTTCAGCGCCCTGTCGTGCGGGTTGCGTCCCGCTTCGGTGCGGAGCGCGGCGGCGAGGTCGTCTGCGATGGTGGCCCATTCGACGAAGAAGTTCTGGGACCGCGGATCGAGGAACATAAACCGCGCGAGGTTCAGTGGCAGCGTGTTGGGGCTGAGGATGTCCGTGTAGAGGGCGCAGCAGAGACTGTTGGCGGCCACAATGTCCATGCGTGAGTTGCGGATATACGCGGGCGTGCCCGTCATCCCGGCCAGGATCTGTTGAACGCTGGGGCGCACTTCTGCCCGGACCCGGCGCGTTCCGGCTGCCCGCGACGGCGCCGCGGCCTTGGCCAGGTCCAGCAGGTGGGCCCGTTCCGCCTCATCCAGCTTCAGCGCGCCGGCGAGGGACTCGAGGACACTCTCGGAGACTCCCCGCAGGTTCCCCCGTTCGAGCCGTGCGTAGTATTCGGTGCTGACGCCGGTAAGCATCGCCACTTCCTCGCGCTTGAGGCCGGCCACCCTCCTCGTCCCGCCGAAATCGGGCAGCCCGGCCTGGGCGGGCGTGATGCGCGACCGCCTGCTCATGAGGAACTCGCGGACGTCGTTACTGTTCTCCATGGCCTCTACGCTACGGCGCCGACGGCCCGGCCTAACAGGAACTGGCAGTACACCGCACAGCAGGCACTCCCCCGCGCGTGCCAGGGCTGGTTCTCTTGAAAGAGTCCAGTTCCCCCTCCTGCAGGGACACCATGTCCAGGGCATCGGCGCGGCAATGATCAAGCCCAGCTCGCTGGCACTGATCCGGGATGCCCTGGTCGAACACGACAACGGGGAGAGCGCCACCTGGCTGGAACAGGTCGATGACCAGGACTACGAAACCGCCCAAACCAGCCGATAACCGGCCCAAGCAAACTAAGGAAATCCCATGAACAACGTGACCCTCAACAACGGCGTCCAGATGCCGATCCTCGGCTTCGGCGTCTTCCAGATCCCCGACGACGAAACCCAGGCCGCCGTCGAAGCGGCCCTCGCAACCGGCTACCGCCATCTGGACACCGCGGCCTCCTACGGCAACGAGGCCGCCGTCGGTGCCGCGATCAAGGCCAGCGGCATCGCCCGCGAGGAACTCTTCATCACCACCAAGCTCTGGATCCAGCACGCCCCCACCGGCAGCGTCCAGGACGACACCAGGCGCGCCTTTGAAGACTCCCTGAGCAGGCTCGGACTGGACTACCTCGACCTGTACCTGATCCACCAGCCGCTCGGGGACTACTACAGCGAGTGGCGGGCCATGCAGGACATCAACAAGGAAGGCCTGGCCCGGGCGATCGGCGTGTCCAACTTCCACTCCGACCGGCTTGTTGACCTCATCGACCACAACGAAATCGCCCCCGCCGTCAACCAGATCGAGACCCACCCCTTCCACCAGCGCGCCGCCGATCAGGCGCTGATGCGCGAACGCGGCGTCCAGATTGAGTCCTGGGGGCCGTTCGCCGAGGGAAAGAACAACCTCTTCACCAATCCGCTCCTCAGCGCCATCGCCGAGGCACACGGCAAGTCCGTCGCCCAAGTTGTGCTCCGCTGGCTCATCCAGCGCGAGGTCGTCGTCATCCCCAAGTCCGTCCGTCCCGATCGCATGGCCGAGAACCTCGATGTCTTCGGCTTCGCCCTCACCGGCGAGCAGATGAGCCAGATCGCCACCCTGGACACCGGCGCCAGCCTGTTCTTCGACCACCGCGACCCGGCCATGGTGAGCTGGTTGGGCGGACGCAGGATCGAGTGACCATCAACCACATGGGAGGGGCCCCGTGACACAAAATCCAGGAACCATCGGCCGTCGCTCAGTCCTGCGTTCAGCCGTCAGCGGCGTCGGCGCTGCCATGATCGCCGCCGGAACATCGGGCTGCGCCCCGGGAGAACGGAGCACACCCATGCCCGCACCAGAGACCGCCGGGCTTCCCGCCACGCAGGGCAACACCGGCACAGGCCCGCAGGTCCTGCTGGCCTACTTTTCACGCGCCGGGGAGAATTATTACTACGGCGGCCGCACCCGGCTCGACGTCGGCAACACCGAGGTCCTGGCCGGGATGATCAGCAACCTCATCGGGTGCGACATACACCGCATCGAAGCCGCCGACCCCTACCCCGACGGCTACGACGCGACCGTCGCGCGCAACGTCCGCGAGCAGGACAGCAACGCCCGCCCGGCCATCGCCTCGCCGCTGGCCTCGATCGACCGGTACGACACCGTGCTGCTGGCCAGCGGGATCTGGAACGTCCGGGCGCCGATGATCATGGCGACATTTGCCGAGAGCCACGACTTCACCGGCAAGACAGTCCACCCCGTCACCACGCACGCCATGAGCGGACTCGGCACCACCGAACGGGACTACCGCCGCTCCTGCCCGGGGGCGAGGATCGGCGAAGGGCTCGCGGTGCGGGGAGAGGAGGTCCGGGACGCCGGACCTGCCATCGAGGCCTGGCTGCGCCGCATCGGGCTCCTCCAGAATCGACCACGCCCCACAGGCTGATCCCCCGACGGGGCCCTGTCAGTCGTGATCAGCGCGGTCGAGGCGGAGAAGATGCCATTGCCATGCGTCCAGTCCGACGAACAGCCCGTTGACGAGATCGTCTCCATCGCGGTCGAAACTCATCTCCCGGGTCGGGTCGGTCAGCTGCCACCGGTGCCCACGCAGGTCCGGCCACGGTGCTCTCACCTGACCTGTTGCGGGGGCATCACTTAGATTCACCACGATCAGCCACCGCGTGGCACCGTCCCAGCTCCAGGCGACGAGGTTTTCGAAGCTGTTGTCCCCCGGCCACCCCGACCGTTCGCACAATTGCCAGTGGCCGTCCCGAAAGGTCGGGTCGGCGACCGCCGCCAGGAGCCGGCCATAGAATGCCGCCAGCTGGTCATCGACCGGCTCGGCGGGAAAGCGACCAAGGAACACCGGAAGGTGTACCCGCCACCCCAACAGCTGGCCGTGGTGAATGAGCCGTGCCCCTGTCTGGGTCAGTGCCGCCACCGCTGCCGTCCGCGTACGGCCGACTCCGAACGCCGACACGGCCCGTGGCTCGTCGTGATTCTCCACGAACCGAACAAGGGCGTTTTGATACGTGTGCTCTGCCATCAGGTGCAGCCGCACCTCCTCGGCGCTGCCACTTTGAAGGCGGTCATACAAACGCTTGTCATAGCAGTAGTCGAAGCCCTGCTGCATGAGGGACCACTCAAGATCCCAATAGGCTTCGGCGACGAACACGAAACCGGGGTGGGTTTCACGGACGGCTGTGATCACCGTTGGCCAGTACTCCGTGTCCGGTGCAGGACCGACCCGGGCACCCCAGGTTCGGGCGAAAACGTCGTTCATGACCAACATCGCCATGTCGCACCGCACCCCGTCGCACTGATCGGCAATCGATCTCACCGTCTCCACCACCGCCGACCGCAAGGCTGGGTCGAAGGCGTTGAGCTGAACGACGTCCGGCCACGCCGGGAAGTAGGGGTCCCGCCCGTTGGCGAGCACCCGGCCTCCAACCTCGACGAAGGACGTCGGGTCCAGGTCGCGGTCCGCGGCGGTTCCGGTTACGAAGATCTCGGGTTTCCCTATGGTCCACGGATGATCCGGTGCGACATGGTTGGGCACAAAGTCCAGGATTAACCGGACACCTCGCGCCGCCAGCTCTTTCCGTGCGGCGGAGAGCCCGGCTGGGCCGCCCAAACGGTCATCGACCACGTAGTCCCTGACGCAGTAGGGCGACCCGATAACGTCCTCGGCACGCCAGTCGGGTAGCGCGGCCTGGAAATCCGCCCGCAGGGCAGGGTTTTCCAGTGCGATCGCGATTCCGGCGGGGCTGCGTTGCCAGACGCCCATCAACCAGACCGAATCGAAGCCCATGCCGGCAATCTCGTCCCAATGCCGTCCCGGGACAGAGCCGAGATCGATTGGTTTGTTTTCTTCGGCGCTGATTGATTCGAGCCATGCCCATGTGTTGATCTCGTAGATATAGGGGTGGGCCACCGGTGGCGTCAGGCCCGGTGGTCGGACCGCCGCTACCATCTCGTCCACCGCCGTGCCGTCACCCCTCATGGCTCTCAGGAAACGGCCTTGTCCCTCAGTGTTGTTCGGCATCGGTTCACTGCTCCGTTTCCGGTGGTCCTGTCGTGGCGGTCGGATCCGGGTTGTCCGGGAAGACCATCCGGTAGCTCTGACGGGGTGGGTCCAGGATGAGGTCCGCGACCAGAGCGGTCCATCCGGTCTGGTGCATGGCGCCGAGCCCGGCCCCGTTGTCGCCGTGGAAGTACTCGTAGAACAGCAGGTTGTCCTTCCACGCGGGATCATTCTGCAGCAAGTCGACGCCACCATATACCGGTCTGCGTCCGTCCGGCCCGGGGAGCCAGATGCTCACCAGCCGGTCGGCGAGGTCCCCGGCTATCTCCCGCAGGGTCAGGTGGTGGCCGGACCGGGTGGGGTATTCGACGGTGAAGTCGGGCCCGAAGAACTGGTCGTACTGCAACAGTGCCCGGATGACGAGATAATTCACCGGCAACCACACCGGCCCCCGCCAGTTGGAATTGCCGCCGTACATCGCCGTCCGCGATTCAGCCGGTTCGTACTGGATCGTAGCGGTAGGCAGCCCCGGGACGGTGTAGGGCGTGTTGTGCCGCTTGGAGAGCGATCGCAGTCCGTGGGGAGAGAGGAACGCCTCCTCGTCGAACAAGGTGCCGAACAGCCGGACGAGCTTGTCCATCGGGAGGACTGACAGCAGCGTCCGCCGCGAATCCCCGCTGCCGCGGACCTGCCAGTCAAGGATCTCGTGCCGCTCGGTCTGTTCCAGCCGGCGCGCGAACCGCTTCCGCATCCGGCGGTTCCGGTCCGTGTCGCGGGTGGGGAGCGGGACCGCGGGCAGCACCGGGATGAGCCCGACGAGGGTCTGGACCCTGATCGGAAAGCTGGTCCCGGAAGGATCGGTGAGCCGGTCGTAGAAGAAACCGTCCTCGGTGTCGTAGCAGCCGGAATCCTCCAGCGCGTCCATGATCAGGACGGTCTGTTCCAGGAACTTCACGACCATGTCCTCATAGACCTCGTCGTGTTCGGCGAGTCTGGTGGCCAGGGTCAGCATAGCGACGGAGTAGTAGGCCATCCACGCGGTTCCGTCGGCCTGGTCCAGTTTGAAGCCGGGCGGGAGGTGGGACCGGTCGATCGGGCTGATGTTGTCCAAGCCCAAGAAACCGCCACCGAACAGGTTGTTCCCGTCGGGGTCCTGCCGGTTGAGCCACCAGGTAAAATTCAGCAGCAGCTTGTGGAACACGCGCTTTAGGAACGCGACGTCGGTGCCGCCGTCGATGACGAAGACCCGGATGGCGGCCAGCGCATGGACGGGCGGATTGACGTCATCAAAGCTCCACTCGTACGACGGGAGCGCCCCGTTCGGATGCTGGAACCATTCCCGAAGGAGCACCAGCAGCTGGTATTTGGCGAACGCGGGATCCAGATGCGCCCAGGTGACGGAGTGAAATGCCAGATCCCAGGCCGCGAACCACGGGTACTCCCAC